>NZ_JBNCKT010000060.1:0-34617 GCF_049841675.1 Micromonospora sp. DT4 | reverse complement strand
TAAAGACCAACCGATGGCCGGCACCCGAAAACGGGTGCCGGCCATCACCGTCTTCACAGACCTTGGACAGTTTCCGTTAGCTGTTGACGGAAACTGTCCAAGATCTCGCGGGGACGCGACGTAACGCAGTGGCGTTGTCGGCGCGCAGTGATCCGATCGGCGGACGGATACGTACCCTTCCGGCGGGGACCGGCGGAGGGACAGGGCATGGCCGCAGTGGGTGACGGCAGCGAGCAGCAGGCGGAACGCCAGGCAGACTGGCAACCTGCGCAGACCCCGGCGGCGGCCCGGACGGCTGCGGCGCATCTGCCGGCTGACCACCCTGCGACGAGCCGGTCGGAGCCCGAGGTGGCCAGCCAGGGCCGGGCTACCGCCGCAGCAGGACAGCCGCCCGAGGCAGGGCCCCGACTGCCGCAGGACGCCGGAGCTGCGACCACTGCGGGACACCAAGCGGCGACCACCGCAGGACACCAAGCCGCCGCAGGACGCGGAGCTGCGACCGCCGCGGAACACCAAGCGGCGACCACCGCAGCAGGGCTGCAGGGCGCGAGCGTACAGTCGGGCGGTGGAGCGTATCGAATCAATGCTGGCGCAGACCCGACCACCCGGCGTGGCCGAGGTTGATCCCGGCAGCATGTTGCTGCCGGGCCACGACGTGCCGCTGGGGCGGTACACGACGGTGCGGCGGTTGCTGCCGCAGCGGCCCCGACGCATGGTCGGCGCGTGGTGCTTCGTGGACCATTTCGGCCCGGACGACGTGGCGCAGCGGCCCGGCATGGAGGTGCCGCCGCACCCGCACACGGGCCTTCAGACGGTGACCTGGCTGCTCGACGGCGAGATCATCCACCGGGACAGCCTCGGCAACGTCCAGGCGATCCGACCCGGTCAGTTGAACGTGATGACCTCCGGGCACGGTATCGCCCACTCGGAGCGGTCGCCGGCCACGCACCCGCCAGTCATGCACGGTGTGCAGCTCTGGGTGGCGCTGCCGGACCCGGCGCGGGCCGGGGCGGCCGACTTCGCCCACCACGCCGACCTGCCGCGCTGGCGCGAGGGCGAGGTCGACGCGACCCTGTTGGTGGGCGAGTTCGCCGGGCAGCGGTCACCGGCCGTAGTGCACACCCCGCTGGTGGGCGTGCAGCTTGAGCTGGGCGGTTCGGCGCCGACCACGCTGCCGTTGCGGCCCGATTTCGAGTACGCCCTGCTGGCGATGTCCGGCGCGGCCGAGGCCGCCGGGGTGGGTTTCGAGCCGGGGGCGCTGCTCTACCTGGGCATGGGTCGGCGTGAGCTGACTGTGCGTGGCGGGGTGGGGGCGCGGCTGTTGCTGCTGGGCGGTACGCCGTTCGAGGAGCCGTTGGTCATGTGGTGGAACTTCGTGGGCCGCTCGCACGAGGAGGTCGCCACGGCTCGGGAGGACTGGATGGCCGGGCGGCGTTTCGGGGTGGTGGCCGACGACGCGGCGTCGCCGCTGCCGGCGCCCGCTCTGCCCACCACCCGGCTCAAGGCCCGCGACCGCACCGGCGGCCTGCACGGCTGACCGGATCGGGACGACACGGTGCGCCGTGGCGACCCAGCGCCGGCGTGTGACCGACGGTGGCTCGGGGTAGTCGCCGACATGGCGAGCACCCTGATCATGCCCGTGGAGGACCGCAAGCGCCTGACCCGGGGTTGGCCGGCGGCGAGTCGGAACGGCTGGCGTGGCTGGTGGGGGCCCTGGCGCGGGTCGAGTTGGAGCACCGGTACGCGGAGCTGACCGGCTGACCTGGACGTGCCCTGGCCCACAGTTCAGCGAAAACTGACCGGATGGAGGATGTTCTGTCGTAGGGTTGTACCCGGCAGTGCTGACCGCTCGGTTCGGGCGGGCATCCACCGTCTGGTGGCCGCGACCGGTTCGGACGTGGTTCACCGCCTGGGCAGGTTTGCGTGGCGCCCCCGGTCGCGGTTCGTGGCCAAGGGGCGCCCGCCTGTCCCGGCGAGCCCCCGGGTCAGCTCCGGCACCGCCGTCGAGCACCGGCCCGCTCCGAAAAGATTCAGTGCGCCAGCCCCGCCAGCAGGTTCACCGTGACGGCGATGACGAACGCGCCGAACAGGTACGACACCATCGAGTGCCGCAGCACCGTACGACGCATCTCGTTGCTGGTCAGGTTGGTGTCGGAGACCTGGAACGTGGTCCCGACGGTGAACGCCACGTACGCGAAGTCCGAGTACCGGGGCGGTTCGCTCTGGTTGAAGTTCACCCCGCCGTCCGGGCCGGTGTAGTAGATCCGGGCGTAGCGGGCGGCGAACACGGTGTGCACGACCAGCCAGGACAGCACGACGCTGAGGACACCCAGCCCGCCGTACAGATCACGGCGGGCTCCGGGTGGCGCGGCGTGCGCGCTGGCCAGGACGAGTCCGACGGCCAGCAGGCTGGCGAGGCAGGCGATCAGCAGCACCACGTCCCGGGTGGCCCGGTTGGGGTCCTCGTGCACGGCCAGTCGTGCGGTGCGGGCGGCGTCCATCGGCCAGAGTTTGCGCCACACCAGCACCAGCCAGCTCAGCGCGGCGGCGTCCCAGCCGGCCAGCGGGGCGAGCGTCGGCGACAGCGTGAGGGCGAAGGCGCTGCCCGCGATGAGGCCGACCACCGCCACGACGACGAGTTGCGCCGTGGCTGGGGTGTGCCCGTCCGGGGGGCGGGACAGCGGGCCGGTGCCGGTCATCCGCGACGCCGGCTCGGTCCGGCGGACGCGACCACCGCCGGGTCAGATACCGCGCAGGTGCTGTGACACCCGGTTGTGCTTCTTGTCCCGGGCCTGCGTGGCGCGTTGCGCGGGGCCCACCTCGGGGGCGGCCTCGATGCCGGCCGACCGGGCCACCTCGGCGCCGTTGGCGTAGTCGACGGGCGGCAGGGCGCGCAGCGCCTTGAGCACGTCCGGCGGGGCGCCTTCGCGCTCGGCCTCGCGGACCACGTCGTCCTTCTCGGCCGGGTAGTCCAGGCTCGACAGGTACTGCAGGACGTCCGCGTAGCTCGCCATGTCTGGGGCTCCCTCGGGGCATCGATTGGTCACGACCGGCGGCGGTTACCCACCCGCCGCCGGGTCACGCCGGGTCGGTCCGGGAAATCCGGCGTCGTTTCCACCACGACGCCGCGGGTACCCGCAGGCGCCGCAGACGGAGCCCAAGGGAGTACGCGATGAACTACGACACCTTCGTCGACCAGGTTTCCCAGCGCACCGGCACGTCGTCCGAGCAGGCGGTCGAGCTGACCCGGGCCGTGCTGGCGACGTTCGCCGAGCGGCTGACCGGTGGCGAGGTGCTGGACCTGGCCGCCCAGTTGCCGCAGCCGCTGCAACTGGTGCTCAAGCCGAGCCCGAGCATCGAGCAGGCGGACCGGTTCGGTGCGGCCGAGTTCGTGGCCCGTGTGGCGCTGCGGGCCCGGGTGCAGGAGCCGGCGGCGCGGGACGCCACCCGGGCGGTGTTCACCACCCTTCGCGAGGCGATCACCGGTGGGGAGTTCGACGACGTGGCGACGCAGTTGCCGCGCGACTACCGGGACCTCGTGGAGCAGGCGATGGCGCCGGGCGCCACGCTGCGCCGCGCCTGACGGTGGGGCGAAGAACCGAGGCGCACAGCGGTTGGCCAGGGCAACCATCGACGTCCGGCTTGGCGTGTCGATTCGGCCTGGCCTAACCTTGTCGTGCGAGGGGAGTACTTCCCACGAACCATTCCGGTCAGTACGGCATGCCCGGCGTGCCTCGGGTGGTTGCCCATCTGGTAATGGGTGAAGGAGACCTCGAACATGACACGGTGTTCGAGGAGACCCCATGACCGAATTGTCCCCCTTGGCGGCGGCGAGTGACCTGAGGTCGATCGGTACCCCCACCCTCTGGGCGGTGACGATCGCCGGCGTGGTGCTCCTGCTGGTGCTGGACTTCCTGGTGACGCGCAAGCCGCACGAGGTGTCCATGCGCGAGGCGATCGGCTGGTCCACGTTCTACATCGCTCTGCCGCTGGCCTTCGGGGGCTGGCTCTGGGCCCGCTACGGCTCCCAGCAGGGCGTGGAATACCTGACTGGTTACCTCGTCGAGAAGTCCCTCTCGGTCGACAACCTCTTCGTCTTCATGCTGCTGCTGGCCGCGTTCGCGGTCCCGGCCGTGCTCGCCCAGCGGGTGTTGCTCTACGGCATCGCCGGGGCTCTGGTTCTCCGGGCGGTCTTCATCGCCCTCGGCGCGGCGGCGTTGCAGACCCTCGACTTCGCGTTCCTGCTCTTCGCGATCATCCTCATCGCCACGGCGGTGAAGCTGCTGAGCGACGCCCTCTCCGGGCACGAGCAGGAGGTCGACATCAACAAGATGCGCTCGGTGAAGCTGCTGCGCAAGGTCATGCCGGTGGTCGACGAGTACCACGGCACCAGGATGACTGTCCGGCAGGGCGCGAAGCGGGCACTCACGCCGTTCGCCCTGGTGGTGGTCGCGGTGCTGGCCACCGACATCGTCTTCGCGGTCGACTCGGTGCCGGCGGTCTACGGCATCACCGAGGACCCGTACCTGGTCTTCGCCACCAACGCGTTCGCCCTGCTCGGCCTGCGGGCGCTCTACTTCGTCCTGCACGCGGCGCTGAGCCGGCTGGTGCACCTCAGCTACGGCCTGGCGATCATCCTGGCCTTCATCGGGCTCAAGCTGGGCCTGCACTGGGCACACGGCATCTGGGCCAGCGTGCCGCAGATCCCCACCCTGGCCTCGCTCGGCGTGATCATCGGTGTGCTGGTGGTGGTCACCCTGACCAGCCTGCGCGCGACCCGGGGCGGCACGCCCGCCGAACGCGAGGTCGTCACCGGCCGGCACTGACCGCGCCACGCCGGGCCGAGGAGGCGGTGCGCGGGAGGGCTTTCGCCCCGACCGACCGGGGCTATGGTAAGACTGTGCCATGGGAATCTTGTCACCGGGCTTTGCGGGTAGGCCCCGATCGCAGGGGCCGGCCCTGCCGCCCGGTCAGTACCTGACCGAGGACTTTCCGGTGCTTTCGGCCGGCCCGACACCCCGGGTCTCCCTGGACACCTGGGAGTTCGTCATCGCCGCCGAGAACGGTGCCGAGTACCGGTGGTCGTGGCAGGAGTTGATGGCGCTTCCGCAGGAGACGCCGACCGTCGACATCCACTGCGTCACCCACTGGTCCAAGCTCGGCACCACCTGGACGGGAGTCTCCCTCGACACGCTGCTCGAGGGTGTGGACACCGGCGCGCACTTCGCGCTCGCCCACTCCTACGGCGGGTACACCACCAACCTGCCGCTGGACGACCTGCGCGGCGGTCGGGCCTGGGTGGCGCACACCTTCGACGGCGCGCCGCTGCCGGCCGAGCACGGCGGCCCTGCGCGACTGCTGGTGCCGCATTTGTACTTCTGGAAGTCCGCCAAGTGGGTGCGCGGCCTCCGGCTCAAGACCATGGACGAGTCGGGGTTCTGGGAGAGCGCCGGGTACCACGACTACGGCGACCCGTGGCGCGAGCAGCGGTACCAGGGTGACTGAGCGGGCCGTGGCGACGGGCACCCCGGCCCGCCTGCCGATCAAGTGGCAGGTGGCCCGCCTGGTGGAGCGCCGGGTGGAGACGCGGACCGCGCAGACGCTGGTCCTGGAGGTGCCGGACTGGCCGGGGCACCTGTCCGGCCAGCACGTCGACGTGCGGTTGACGGCCCCGGACGGCTATCAGGCTGCCAGGTCGTACTCGATCGCCGGGCCAGTCGTGGACGGCCCCGGGGGGCCGCGCGTCGAGGTGACCGTCCAGCGGGTCCACGACGGCGAGGTGTCCCCGTACCTCGTCGATGTCTTGGCCGCCGGCGACCCGGTGGAGATCCGCGGACCGCTCGGTGGCTGGTTCATCTGGCGGCCCGAGCAGACCCAACCGGTGCAGCTCGTGGCCGGCGGCTCCGGGATCGTTCCGCTGATGGCGATGATCCGGGCGCGGCGGGCCGTCGGCAGCAAGGTGCCGTTCCGGCTGATCTACTCGGTACGGACGCCGCAGGACGTGATCTACGCCGACGAGCTGCGCCGCCGGGTCCGCGACGACTTCGGCCTGGACGTGGCGTACGTCTACACCCGCGAGGCCCCCGACGGGTGGCACGGCGAGCCGCACCGGCTCGGCCTGGCCGACGTCAACACCCACGGCTGGCCGCCGGATCTGCAACCGCTCACGTACGTCTGCGGTCCGACCGGGTTCGTGGAGGCCGTGGCCGACCTGCTGGTGGGACTGGGCCATCCGTCGCGGGGGATCAGGACCGAACGCTTCGGCCCCACCGGCTGAGCCCGGCCGATGAGAGCCCGCCCGCTGAGGGACCCGCACGCACACCGTTTCGTCGAGGAGATCTGATGACCAACATGTCCTACCTGGACGGCAATATGCTCGACGGTCCGCTGCGCGAGCTGTTCGCCGTCGACCTCAGCACCGCCGTGGGCCGCTGCGAGAACTGCGGAATGACCGGTTCGATGGCCAGCCTGCACGTCTACTCGCACGCCCCGGGTCTGGTCGGCCGCTGCCCGTCCTGCGAGTCGGTGATGGTACGGCTGGTGCGTGGGCCGGACCGGGCCTGGCTGGACATGCGCGGCGTCACCTACCTCCAGGTGCCGATGCCGATGGAGCAGGCGCTTCCCGAGCCGCTCTGACGGACAGATCAGGCTGTCCGGCTGCGCCGAGCCGCCCGCTTCGGTGCCGCCCTGGCACGGCCCGAGCGGTTCCGATAATGCGCGACACTCTGGTGGCACTGGCGCTACTGTCGGACGGCGTGCGAGGCTCACCAGCGCCGACGCGCGTGCCCGATGTTCGCTGGCGTGCAGAGAGGGACCGGTGGACGTCCGGCCACTACGGCATCCCTGGAGGTCGGTACGGGCTGTGGCGGCGTCGTATGGGCAGACGCGCTGGCTGACCTGCCGGCGCGGTGGCGCGCCCAGGCGCGGAGGGCGTCGAAGCTGTCGAGCAGGCCCATCATCGGCTGGCCGGGGATCGGTGCGGCGTCGGCCTGGCGGGTGATGACCGCCCGGATCAGGGCCTGCTTGCTGTCGAAGTAGTGGTAGAGGTGCGTGCCGCTCACGCCGGCCGCCTTACGGATGTCCTCGGTGCTGGTCCCGGCGACACCATGCGCGGCGATGAGGTCGGTGGCCGCGGCGCCGAGGTCGTGGTGCACGGGCGGGACCCGCGTCGGGGCGGCGACCTGGTCGCCGAGATCGCCCAACGGGGTGGCCGGGCGCGCACGGAGAGCTTCGAGCGGCACGTCGCGATCAACACACCAGCACCGTTCCTCCTGGTGGGCGCGGTGACGCCCGGCATGGCGACGCGCGGCCACGGTGCCATCGTCAACATCACGTCGACCGCCGCCACCCTGGCCGCGCCCCTTGGTGGCGCCTACGGCGCCGCCAAGGCCGCTGTGGAGATCCTCACCCGCTCCTGGGCCACCGAGTTCGGCACCAACGGAGTCCGCGTCAACGGCGTCTCGCCCGGCCCGATGCGCACCGCCGGCACCGAAGAGATGCTCGGCGAGAACGTGGAAATGCTCGGGCAGGTCAACATCCGCGGCCGGGTGGGAGAGCCTGACGAGATCGCCGAGGTCGTCCTGTTCCTGGTGGACGACCGCAGCAGCTACGTCAACGGCACCGGACCCGTGTCGAGCTGGGCTGGGCGCCTCAGAAGCCGGACATGCTGTCGCGTGTCGGCGAGCCCCGCCTGAGGCGGCTGGCCCGCCGTGCGGGGGACCGGGGCGGCCTCCTGTCACGGGTCGGAGGTGAGCGCCCGGTCGATGAAAGTGGATAAATACTAAATTTTGCATAGTCTTCAATTTATCGACGTCTTCTTGCTCGGTTTCATGGCATGGGGTCGGATGTCCGGCAATTATTAAGACGGCTGTCTATTCCTCCACCCGTCCTGAGGAGATCCCCATGCGCTGTCGACGCGTACTCCTGGCGGCGGTCATCGCGCTCGCTGCCGGCGCGGTGACGCTCACCGCACCCCCGAGCGTCCAGGCTGCCCCTGCCACGTTCACCCACCCCGGCGTGCTGGTCAGCCGTCCGCAGCTCGACTTCGTCAAGGCCAGGGTGCAGGCCGGCGAGCAGCCGTGGCGCAACGCCTACAACCAGATGATGGGCAGCCGGTACGCCTCGCTGTCCCGGGTTCCCGCCCCGCGCGCCACCGTCGAGTGCGGTCCGACGTCCAACCCGAACTACGGCTGCACCGACGAGCGCGAGGACGCCATCGCCGCGTACACCGACGCGCTGGCCTGGTACATCACCGGCAACTCGGCGTACGCGCAGAAGTCGATCGCCCTGATGGACGCCTGGTCGGCCACCATCCAGCAGCACACCAACTCCAACGCCCCCTTGCAGACCGGCTGGGCCGGCTCGGTGTGGCCGCGCGCCGCCGAGATCATCCGCTACACGTACGGCAACTGGCCCAACCAGGCGCGGTTCGCCACCATGCTGCGCAACGTCTACCTGCCCGTGGTCATCGCCGGTGACTCGCGCACCAGCAACTGGGACCTGACCCTGGCCGAGGCGGCCATCGGCATCTCGATCTTCCTCGAGGACCGCACGTCGTACGACCGCGCGCTCGCCCGTTTCCGGGCCGCGGCCGCCGCGTCGATCTACATCGCCGCGGACGGGGTTCGACCCCTCTACCCGCCGGCCACCAGCGTCGACACGCCCGCCGAACTCGTCGCCCGCTGGTACGGCCAGGCCACCTACACCGACGGTCACGCGCAGGAGACCTGCCGCGACTTCGTCCACACCGGTTACAGCATCTCCGCCATCTCGCACGTCGCCGAGACCACCCGCATCCAGGGCGGTGACCTCTACCCGGAACTTCAGGACCGCCTGCGCCACACGCTCGGCTTCCACACGAAGTTCGAGAACGGCACCGCCGTCCCGTCGAGCGTGTGCGGCGGCTCGGTGGTCCTTGGCCTCGGCCCGATCACCGAGGTCGGCTTCAACGCGCTGCACAACCGGATGGGCATCGGCATGGCGAACACCCAGAGCTACACCGAGCGCAAGCGTCCCCAGGGTACGAACAACCTCTTCGTAGCCTGGGAGACCCTGACCCACGCGAACAACCCGGCGTAAGCCCGCGCTGATCCTGCGCTTCCAATCCTCGACATGGGTGCCCCTCCTGTGTCGGGGCCGGAAGTGGACCTGACCGGCGGGGGTGTCCGAGCACCGGGATACCCGACATCGGCGATGTCGAGTGGATCATCCCGGCGTCGACGTCGGCCGGCGTCGTGGATCGGCCCGGCGGCGCTCCGCCTCGTGGGTCAGGTCGGCCTGCCGTCGGCCGGCGTCGATTAATCGGATGCGCGTGGCCCCGGCCGCTCGTAGGCTTCCGGTCCCCGGGCCGACTGGGCCTCGACTTGCCGGATCGGAGATGAGCGCAACGATGGCCAGTGACCTGTTCGCGGTGTGTTTCGGTGCCAACGACCCTCCCGTCGTCGCGCGGTTCTGGTCCCAGATCCTCGGCCGGGAGTTGGTGGACGACCCCCGCGACGGCGCTCTGGTGCTGCCCGACGACAAGACCGGTTTCCGGCTGCGCTTTCCCGCGATCCCCGAGCCGAAGGTCCTGCAGAACCGGGGGCACATCGAGCTGACCAGCGAGTCGCTGGAGCACCAGCAGCAGACGATCGACCGCGCCCTGGAGTTGGGCGCGCGGCACATCGACATCGGCCAGGACCCGGACGACGACCACGTGGTGCTCGCCGATCCCGAGGGCAACGAATTCTGCGTCCTCGGCCCGGGAAACACGTTCCTCGCCGGCTGCGGCTACCTCGGCGACGTCTCCTGCGACGGTACGCAGGCCGTCGGCTATTTCTGGAGCGAGGCGCTCGGCTGGCCGCTCGTCTGGGACCAGGACGAGGAGACCGCCATCCAGTCACCCCTGGGCGGCCCGAAGATCACCTGGGGCGGTCCGCCCCTGATGCCTCGGGGCGACCGGGACCGCGTGACGGTCGACCTCGCGGTCAGCGGCGATGGCGACCGGCCGGCGGAGGTCGACCGGCTGCTGTCCCTCGGCGCCACCCTGGTCGACGCGGACCAGGCGGGCGCGGTGGTGCTGGCCGACCCCGACGGCATCCACTTCCGGCTGCTGACGTCCCGCTAGGCCGGGCGGCGGTTCCCTGGACGAGCGCAACCTCCAGGCCGTCGGAGGCGGGCCTCGGCCCGGAGGCAGCGGCCATTTCTATCGACCGGCGGGCCGGTTGGACAATTGTCGTGCAGTTCGTCAGAGTGGTCCGCCGTGAGATACCTGCGCAGCGGTGCTCCCGCCGCGATCCGGCGACCCCGGCCGGCCGACGTCGACGAGTTCGTAGCGGCAGTGCGCCGGAGTCGGGACCTGCACCATCCGTGGTTGGCCGCGCCGGACACCGCCGAGGAGTACGACCGTTACCTCGCCCGGATCCGCCGCCGCGACAGCGCCGGCTACCTGATCTGCGACCGGGCCAGCGGAGCGATCGCCGGCTACGTGAACATCAGCGGCATCGTGCTCGGCGCGCTGCGCGGCGGCTACCTGGGCTACGCGGCGTTCGAACCGTGCAGCGGCACCGGGCACGCCTCGGCGGGCATCGCGCTGGTCATCGACCACGCGTTCACCAGCGTCGGACTGCACCGATTGGAGGCGAACATCCAGCCGGGCAACGAGCCGTCCCGGCGGGTGGCCCGCAAGCTCGGCTTCCGCCTGGAAGGTTTCTCCCCGGACTACCTGTACCTCGACGGCGCGTGGCGCGACCACGAACGCTGGGCCATAACCGCCCCGAACCGTGCGTGATCAGGAGGTTCGCGTCACGACATGCCGCGAAGCGAGTGACGCGAACCTCCTGATCAACCAGGTGTGACTCGGTGAGGTGTTACCTCACTGGAAGTCGCAACCCGGGTTGGGCGCGTCGACCGACAGGGGTGACCCGGTCGGCAGGACGTAGAGAACCTCTAGCACCACCGGAACCTTGCCGCGGTTGACGCCCATGTGCACGTGATCCGCGCCGGCCGGCTCCTTGATGAAGCTCCCGCGAGGGTAGACGCCATCGGACGCGCAGGTCGCGTCGAAATGGCTCAGCGTACCCTGCTTGACCCAGCCGAAGAGTTCACCCTTATGCCAGTGCCATCCGGTGGCCTGGCCGGCCGGGATGGTGATCTCACGCAGGATGTAGTCGGTGTTACCGATCGTGGTCTGCGTGATGATGGTGCCCACCACACCCGAGCCCGCTGGCGTCGCCTGGGCCGGGGTGGTCACCGTGAGCGTGGCGCCGACGACCATCGCGGCGGCCGCCGCGGCTCCGGTCATCATGCGCCGCATGGAGGAGTGCTTCGACAACATGCTTCCTCTCGATTGCATAATAATGCGCTCGTATCCTACGAACCTGGAATGAACGGACTCTGGATATTTGATCTACTCACGCGCGGCCGATCGCTGGGCGCCGGTGCGGGCGACGTTTTGACGTTTGTCCGGGCGTGCTAAGGGAAACGGCCGGCAATGACGAAACCTCGTGTGGTGATCGTGGGGGCCGGGTTCGCCGGTTACCACGCGGCGAAGACGTTGAGCCGGATCGCCCGGGACCGGGCCGAGATCGTGGTGCTGAACTCCACCGACTACTTCCTGTACCTGCCGCTGCTGCCCGAGGTGGCCGCCGGGGTGGTCGAGCCCACGCGCATCGCCGTGCCGCTGACCGGGACCCTCAAGGGCGTCCGGGTGGTGATCGGCGAGGCGGACCACGTCGACCTGCAGAACCGGTGGGTCGGCTTCACCCAGCCCGAGGGGGAGAAGAACCGCCTGGCGTACGACCGGCTGGTCCTCGCCGTGGGCAGCGTCAACAAGCTGCTACCCATCCCGGGCGTCACCGAGTACGCGCACGGCTTCCGCGGCCTGCCCGAGGCCGTCTACCTGCACGACCACATCGTCCGTCAGGTGGAACTGGCCGAGCAGGCCGAGGACCCGGCGGAGCAGCGGGCCCGCTCCACGTTCGTGGTGGTCGGCGCGGGCTACACCGGCACCGAGGTCGCCGCGCACGGCCAACTGTTCACCGACGCCCTGCACGCGCAGCGCCCCCGCCTCACCGTCCGGCCCCGCTGGATGCTGCTCGACGTCGCTCCCCGCGTGCTGCCCGAGCTGGACAAGAAGATGTCTGACACCTCGCACAAGGTGCTCGACAAGCGCGGCGTGGACGTGCGGATGGGCACCTCGGTGGCCGAGGCGACCTCCGACGGGGTCAAGCTCACCGACGGCGAGTACGTCCCGACCTGCACGCTCGTGTGGTGCGTGGGAGTGCGGCCCGACCCGTTCGTCAACGAGTTGGGCCTGCGCACCGAGAGGGGCCGGCTGGTGACCGACGAGTACCTCAACGTCCCCGGCTATCCGGAGGTCTTCGCCTGCGGCGACGCCGCCGCCGTGCCCGACCTGGTCAATCCGGGGCAGATCTGCGGCATGACGGCCCAGCACGCGGAGCGTCAGGGCAAGCGTGTGGCGCACAACATCGCCGCGTCGTACGGCTTCGGGAAGCGCAAGCCGTACAAGCACCACGACCTGGGCTGGGTGGTCGACCTGGGCGGCAAGGACGCCGCCGCGAACCCGTTGCACGTCAACCTCGGCGGGCTGCTGGCCAAGGCGGTCACCCGGGCGTACCACCTGATGGCGATGCCCGGCAACCGCACCCGCGTGGGGGCCGACTGGGTGCTCGACGCCGCGCTCACCCGCTCGGCCGTTCAGTTGGGGCTGGTCCCGGCGAACGCCGTGCCGCTGGAGAGCACCTCACCGGAGGTCGCGGCGCGGGGTCGCTGAGCGGGGCGGGTCCGCCGGGCGCGCCGGGACCACTGGGCGGGGCGGGTCCGCCCGGCGCGGGCCGTACTCGCGCAGCAGGATCTGCGCGATGCCGGCGGCGGGGATGGCCAGCAGCGCGCCGAGCAGCCCGGCCAGCTCCGCCGCGAGCAGCACGCTCAACAGCACGGTCAGCGGGTTGAGCCGCACCGCGCGGGCCAGGATGAGCGGCTGGAGCAGATGGTTCTCGACCTGCTGGTAGACCACGAAGAAGACGAGCACGACGATCCCAGCGGTGGGGGAGCGCAGGAACCCCGCCCCGGTGGCGATCACCGCGCCGATCGTCGCGCCGACCAGCGGCACCAGGTCGGCCACCGCGACCAGCAGCGCGATCGCCGCGGCGAACGGCACGCCGGTGACGCTCAACACCAGGAAGGTCAACGCGCCGCAGATCACGCTGATCACCAGGTTGCCGGTGAGGTAGCCGGTGACGGTCCGCGACACCTCCCGGCCGACGCGGCGCAGCCGCTCGCCCTGACCGTCCCCGGCCACCGCGAGGACGCCGCCGGTGATCCGCGGCGATTCCAACACCATGAGGTACGCCAGCACGACGACCGTGACCAGCCCCGCGACCCCCTCCACGACGCCGCGCAGCACCCCGACGGCCGGTTGACGCAGTCGACTGCCGGCGGCGCGCAGTTCGTCGGCGTGCGCGCTGACGTAGCGCCGTGCCCCGGTGCGTTCCAGGAACGCACCGACCGGGCCGCGTCCGGCGCGCGCGTCGCGCAGCAGGTCGGGCCCTCGCTCGACGAACCGGCCCAGCTCGTCCAGCAGCGGCACCAGGATCACCGTCGCGAGGACCGCCAGCACGACGAACGCGGCGAGGAACACGAGCAGCGTGGCCAGCGCCCGGTGGCGCACGAACCGGCGTTGCAGCCGGTCCACTGCCGGTTTGAGCGCGACCGCGAAGAAGGCGGCCACCACCGCCCAGACGAGCACCCGACGGGTCGCGTACACGAAGGCCAGCGCGAGCGCGGTGGCCAGCACCAGTCCGATCACGACCAGGGTCCGGCGGGCGGTCGCCCGATCGTCGGCGTTGCTCACCCGCCGGGCCTTCCCCGCGCACACCGCCGGAAACCCGGCATTGCGGCCGGTACCGCCGGTCGGCCCCGGGCCGGCCGGCGTCCGTGTGCTGCCGTCAGCGACCGGCGTCCGTCGGCGGCGCAATTCATGACGGCACGCTGACCGAGCGCCGGACGGGCCGGCGGCGCGGGATCACCCGCGTCCACCGGCCCGCGGACGCCATCGGGGCGGTCAGCCGCCGGCCATTCCGGCGCCCACCTCGTCGATCGCGTCGTCGATCGAGTGGGCGAGGTCCACGTCGAGCGCGGTCACCCCGTCCGCCTGGTTGGTGCGGACGGTCAACACGGCTGCCGTGCCGCCCGGACGCCCGATGCTCGGGCCGCGCCCGGTCTCCTGGCGCAGCCGGTCGAGCCGGGCGAGCACCCGGTCGAGGTTGTCCGGCGGCAGCGCGACCACGCGGTACAGGCCGGCGGCGTCACCGGCCCAGTACGGCAGATCGTCCAGCGCCGCCTGGAGCTGCTCCTCGTCCAGGGTGGGTGTGGTGGTGGAGGCGCCCACGATGCCCCCGCCGGCCGCCGGCGGATTCAGCAACTCCCGCAGACCGTCAGGGACGTGCAGGGACTCGACCAGGTCGCCGTCCTGCTCGGCGAGCGCGGCGAATGTCGCCTCCGCCTGGTAGCGGGCCTGCTCCGGCGTACGTCCGCTGATCCGGCCCACCTCGGCCAGGAAGCCGGGTAGGTCCCGGTGACGCTCGATGCCGTCCACGGGCACGACGTCGTGCAGCGAGTTCGGCACGGCGGCGAGCAGTCGTTGCCGCTCCGCCGCGTCGAGCGCGAAGGCCAGCACCAGCACCGTCGCCTCGGCGCCCACCTTCGCCGTCGAGAAGTCGACCCCGGACCGGCGTCGGACGTCCTCGACCAGATCGCGGTAGCCCATGCTTGTCACTCCGGCCGCTCCACCGGGAGGCGGCTGGGGTCGCGGATTGTCCGGGGTACCCCTCGACGGCGGCGCCGGTCCGCCGCGCGTGGTGTCCGACTTGTGCCGTCCGGCCGACGGCGGGCCAGCCCGCTTGCCCCGGTCCAGGCTGGTGAGCTGCTTGGAGGCGCTCAGGCTCGCGCCGTACTCACTGGGCTGGCCGCCCTGTTCGCGGGCCTGCCGGGCCAGCGCCCGGCGACGCTGGTTGTCGCCCTCCATCTGCTTGCGCATGGTGACGCCCCTTTCGCTGGGGATCGATCCTGCACCGGTCGCGTTCCCGCCGTGCGGGGAGCCGAAACGGACGCTGTCGGCCGGGTAGGGCCGAGCGCGGGCCGGGCTTCATCCGCCCGGGGTGAGGGGTGCTCACCCGCGCGGCCCGCACGATCGGGGCAGGACCGCAGTTCTTCCGAGGTACGCGGAAGGAAGGTCGTCATGAAACGGATCGTCGAGATCGTTCCCGCCCGCCCCGGCTGGTACGCCCGCTGGCAACTCACGCCCGACGCGACCCGGTGCTACCCGGTGAGTCTGTGGGCGTTGCTGGAGGAGGCCGACGGAACCGGCCGGGAAGTGGTCGGAATGGACTGCATCGGCCAGTGGCCGGGTGCCGACGACAACGAGGCTGGTGGGGAGTTTGTCCGCTACCTGTACCAGACGCCCGACTCGGGTGAACCCGACGACATCGAACCCCCGTCGACCATCGAGCTGCGCGACGGCGCGCCCCGGCTCCAGCCGATGACCGCGCCCTAGGCATTTCTCCGGCCCCCGACCCCAGGTCCCAGGGTCGGGGGCCACCCCCTGTGCAGGCGTGCGGCCGTCAGCCGGTGGCGCGCAGGTCGTCGTCGACGGTGGTCTGCACACTCAGCAGCTCGGTGAGGCCCGTGCGGTCCAGCACCCGGGCGACGGCCCACGCGTTGGCCCTGGGCCGTGCCGGGCTGACCGCCGCGTCCCGTTCCGCCGGCTGACCAGAGCTGCCAGACGATCACCACACGCTGCGGCCTGTCCCACCCCCTTGCGTATACTTGCCGCACTGCAAACGTCCCACCCCGTCGGTGGAGCGAGCGAGGGGGAGACGGTGACGTTCAGTGTCAGCGACGCCGAGCGCGGCGGCGGTGCCGCCTGCCTGCGGCTCGCCGGTGAGCTGGACCTGAGCACGGCCGACGAGTTGGCCGCCGCCATCGACCGGCTCAACGCCGCCGGCGAGCGTCGGGTGCTGCTCGACCTCACCGACCTGACCTTCTGCGACTCCACCGGGATGGCCGTGTTCGTTCGGGGCGACAACCAGGCCGCTGCCGACGGAGGCTGGTTGAGGATCACCGGCGCCAGTGGGCGGGTCGAGCGTGTGTTGCGGGTCACCGGTCTGGCCGACGTGCTCCGATACGTTCCGGACACGGCCGACCCGGCGTCCCAGAGCGCCCCCTGATGGGCTAGATTTCCCCGCCAGCGTGGTGACCGTCCGGTTTCCATTCTCCGCCGACCCGAGGCAGGTAGTGATGGGCGACAGCCCGCAGCCGGTACGCATTCTGGTGGTCGACGACGATCCCGGCGACGTGCTGATGATCGAGGAAGCGTTGGCCGACTCCGACGTCGAGAAGGTCATCGACGTGGTCAGTGACGGCGAGGAGGCGATGGAGTTCCTCCGGGCCGAGGGTCGCCATTCGCAGGCCCGTCGACCGGACGTGATCCTGCTCGACCTCAACATGCCGCGCATGGACGGACGTCAGGTGCTCGGTGCGGTCAAGCAGGACGAGGATCTGCGGACCATCCCGATCGTGGTGCTGACCACCTCGAACGCGGACACCGACATCGTCGGCAGCTACACGTTGCAGGCCAACGCGTACGTCACCAAGCCGATCGACCTGGACGACTTCAACGACGTGGTGCGCCGCATCGACGAGTTCTTCGGCCGCGTGGTCGTGCTGCCCAAGCGTCCCTGATCCACCCGACGTGGGCCGGTCGGCATTGTCCCCGCCGCCGGCCCGGTACCGTCCCGAGCCGCACCGTACGGCCCGTCGCGCGCGCATGCTGAACAATTTTCCCGAACCGCCTCGGCGGGTGTCGCCGCGTCCGAGGATCCAGGTGGGGAAGTAACAGCGGCTGCCTGGGGGGGCGACAGTATGAGGTTCTCCGTTGTGAAGACCGGCTACGACCAGCGGCAGGTGGATTCCTGCCTGGATGGGCTGGCGATCCGGTTGTCCCGACTCGCGGCACGGGCGGAGGGCGCTGCCGGGGCGACCCGCGAGTGGGACGAGATCCGCCAGGAGGCGACCTGGCTCAGCGGCCTGCTCCAGCGGCTGGACCTGGGCGACGGCGCCACCACCCGACTGGCCGGCGACGCGGTGCGACAGGAGGCGGCCGAGATCCTGGCACAGGCCCGCCGCGCGCTGGACGAGGCCCGCGAGGAGGCCCGTCAGGTCCGCGAGCAGGCGTACGCGGACGCTGTGCAGGCCCGGCGCGACTTCGAGGAGACGCTGCACGCGCGCCGCCGTCGGGAGGCGCTGGTGGACGAGATCCTCACCGGTGTGACCGTCGAGCCGGTGCCGGCCGACACGCCCACGGCCGCGGCCGGCACGGGCGTACCCGCGACCCGGGTGGCGGCGGGCGGTCGGGACACCGGCGCGCAGCCGCCCACTGGCCGGACGGCCCGCTGAGGCGGCGTCAGGCCAGGAGCGCCGCTGCGACGGTGGTGGCGCGCTCCTCGTGCGGGGCGTACGCGTCGGGGTACGCGGAGACCTGTACGGCCTGGGCCGCGGCGGTGAGGCTCATGTCCTGCCAGCCGGGGATCTCGGCCAGGGCGGTGTAGAAGGCCCGGGCGGCGTACGACGGGCGCATCAGCTCGGCAACCGTGCCCCACCCGCTGCTGGGTCGCTGCTGGAAGAGTCCGACCGAGTCGTGGTCGGAGCCGCTGCCCTGGTGCGGGTACTCGCTCGATTCCGGCAGCACGTCGCTGGCGAGGTTGTAGAGGTTGCTCTCCTGCATCGCGGTCGCGAGTGCCACCACCAGGGCGCGGCGCGGCATCTTCAGCTCCAGGCCAACGTCCACGATGATCTTGGCATTGTCCATCTGCGCCTGGTCGAGCCCGGCGACCGGGCGCGGCCGGCGCGGCTTGACCGGCTTGCGGGGCGCCTTGCGGGTCACGATGGGCGCCGGGGTCGGCGAGGCCGTCGGGGTGGGGATGACTCGGGCGGGGGCGGCGTCGCGGTCCAGCGACCGGGAGGCGCGCTCGTCGGCGATGGCGGCACGGTCGGCCAGCGCGTCGGCCATCGGCCGTATCGGCTGCGGGGCCTCCGGCGTGTCGTGGACGGCGGCGAACGCGCCCAGGCCGAGGCAGCACGTGACGCCGGCGGCCAGGGCGACCCGGACCGGGGTGGAGCCCAGCAGGGCGCGGCGCGGCGGGTCGGGGACCCGGTGACGGCCGATCGTCCGTTCGGTTGATGCGGCGTCCCCCGTGCGGGTGGTCGAGGGCGCGTCGGTCAGCTTCTGGGCGGAGGGGTCGTCGGGATGCACCCGCCGAGGCTAGACAGTCGGTAGCCCGCCGCCATCGGTCCGTACTGTGGCATACGCAACAATTTGCCCGAATTCTGGGTTCGAGAACGGTCGAAAGCCGGTTATGCCGGCATAACCTCGCCAATCAGGCGAGACGGATATTCCCGATTCGGCCGGTCAACTCGGTCACCGTGTGCCGGTGGTGGGCCGATTCCCGCCGCCCTCTGGTCATCCCCCTTTTGGCGGACGGCGGGATCCGCCGAAAGCGTGAGGCCAGCGCGTCCGACCGGCTGATGGGGCACCTCGGGGCGCTCAGTGCCGGCCGTTCTCGGCCGGGGTGACGGTCAGCCGGTGCCGCGTGTTGTCGCCGCTGGAGAAGGGCCAGAGCCGGTCGGCGTACTCGACCAGGTCGGCCAACTGCGCCCGGCTCAGACCGGCAGAGGAGATCGAGGCGTGCACGTCGGCCCGGTAGCGGCCGTCGTCGTCGCGGCCCAGCTTCGCCTCGGCGCGCACCTGGACCGTGTGCGCCTCGTCGGTGATCTCCCCGGCCGCCTCCACCGCCGCGTGGTGCAGGCAGGACGCGAAGGCCGCGGCCAGCAGTTGCTCCGGTCTCAGGCCGGTGCAGTGCGCCGCCAGCGGCGACGCGAGCGGCGTGGAGAGCCCGCCGTCATCGGTTCGGACGTGGCCACCCTCGGCGGTGGCGGTGGCCTCGTGCAGCCAGGAACTCGGACTCGGCATCGCGTTCCTCCCGTCGCTCACCCGCCCGGCTACCCGGCCCGGGGCGGACGAAACGCCACGGTGGCCCGGGTCAGCTCCCGTCCACCACCGAGAACGCCTCGGTGGCCTGCGCGGCTGCCCGCTCGGTCCACGGCGACGACCTCGCCGACGGTGCCCGCTGCGTGGGGATCGCCATCGGCACGTACACCCGGGCGTCCACGACCTCGGCCAGCAGCAGCGCCGCGACCAGACTGGTCGGACGCTCCACCGGATCGTCGGTCAGGCAGGAGCGGCACAGCTCGGACACCTCCGGCGGGAGACCGTCGATCTCCGGCAGCGGCTCGGGCTGCCGGGACCGGCGCGCCGCCAGCAGCTCGGCCGGGCTGTCCGCCCGGTACGGGAGCCGGCCGGTGAGGCAGTAGTAGAGCAGCACACCGAGGGCGTACATGTCGGCGGCCGGGGTGGCGGGCGCGCCGTCGAGCTGCTCGGGCGCCAGGTACGCCGGGGTGCCGAGCAGCATGCCGTCGGGCATCGGGTCCGAGGTGCCGGCGGCGGTGGCGATGCCGAAGTCCAGGACCTTCACCCCCGCCGGGGTGAGGATGACGTTGGCCGGCTTCACGTCGCGGTGCACGATGCCGCTCGCGTGGGCGGCGGCCAGCGCGGCGGCGACCTCGGCGCAGACCCGTACCGAGATGTGCCAGTCCAGCGGACCCGCCCGCAGGTGCGCGGCCAGCGTCTCGCCCTCGGCCAGCTCCATCACGATGTAGGGCAGCTGGCGGCCGGGAAGCGTCGAGGAGGTGCCGAAGTCGTGCACGCTCGCGACGTTCGGGTGCACCAGCCGGGCCGCCGAGCGGGCCTCCGTGCGGATGCGGTCCACCGTGTCGTGGCGGCCGGCCGGGCCGGGGGCGATCAGCTTCACCGCGACCGGCCGGTCCAGCACACGGTCGTGGGCCCGCCACACCTCGGACATCCCGCCAACGCCGATACGCTGTTCGAGCTGATACCGCCCGTCCAGCGTACGCATCGACAACTCCTCGTCCTCGTCCTCGTCCCGCCAGCGGCGGATGCCTCCGATCGCGGTACCCGGGGGCCGAGCTGGGCAAACCGCGACGACCGCCGATCCCGCCGTACCTCGGCCTGGGCCGCCGCCGGGTGCGGTAGCTTGCGAGCCAGGGCCGCGCGCACCGAGCGTGTCGGCACCGTCACGCAAGGGGGCTGCGATGGGCGAGGTCACCGTACGCTTCGTCGGCGGTCCGGCGGACGGCCTGGTCCGGGAGGTGCCGGCCGAGCCGGACGGCGCCCCTCCGCAGCGGTGGATCATGCGGCACCCGGGCGGCACCGGCCCGACGCAGCCGGGCCCCGACCACCTCTACGAGCGCGACCGGCCCGACGGTCACGGCGGGTGGAGCATGCGGTTCGTGCGGACCGACGCGTACGGGGTCTCCGAGTGACCACGGTCGGAGCCTGAGCGGTGGCCCGGCGTCCCGGCCGCACAGCTGGCACACAGGCAGAGCAGAGGCGCGACACAGCGGACCCGTCCACGATGGGGGACATGGTCATCCAGGGGCAGACCGTGCCGGGCCGGATCGAGTTGCGCCGCCCGGACGGCGAACCGGTCCGAGTGCTGGTGGTCGACGACGAGGCGACGCTGACCGACCTGCTGTCGATGGCGCTGCGCTACGAGGGTTGGCAGGTACGCAGTGCCGGCAACGGCATGGCGGCGTTGAGCACCGCGCGGCAGTTCCAGCCGGACGCCGTCGTGCTCGACGTGATGCTGCCCGACCTGGACGGCTTCCAGGTGCTGCGTCGGCTGCGCGAGCACGCCCCCACCGTGCCGGTGCTCTTCCTGACCGCCCGTGACGCGGTCGAGGAGCGCATCGCCGGGCTGACCGTGGGAGGCGACGACTACGTGACCAAGCCGTTCAGCCTGGAAGAGGTGATCGCCCGGCTCCGCGCGCTGCTGCGCCGCTCGGGCTTCGCGGTCGCCGCCCAGGAGGAGGCGGTGCTTACCGTCGGCGACCTCAGCCTCGACGAGGACAGTCACGAGGTCCGGCGCGCCGGCCAGCTCATCACGCTGACCGCGACCGAGTTCGAGCTGCTGCGCTATCTGATGCGTAACCCGCGCCGAGTGCTCAGCAAGGCGCAGATCCTCGACCGGGTCTGGAACTACGACTTCGGCGGCCAGGCGAACGTGGTGGAGCTGTACATCTCGTACCTGCGCAAGAAGATCGACGCCGGGCGTCCGCCGATGATCCACACACTGCGCGGCGCGGGCTATGTCCTCAAGCCCGCCGACTGACGCACCCGGCGGGGGACGACCGGCGCGCGCCGTCCGGCGCTGGCTGGCCGGCCGGTCCCTGCGGACCCGGCTGGTGCTCGCCCTGGTCGCGCTGCTCGCCCTGGTCAGCGTCGCGATCGGCGGGCTCACCACGATCGCCCTGCGGCACTTCCTGGTCGGCCAGGTCGACACCCAGTTGACGATGGGGGACCGGCCCCGCGCCGACGTACCGCCGTGGTTCCCCCAGGGCGGCGACCCCGGGCGGCCCGCGCCACGGCCGGGTACGGTCGCACCGTCGTCGCCGGAGCCCCCGCGTGGCTTTCCGCCGGGCTCGCTCGCCGTACGCCGTGCCGACGGCGTCACCACGGCGACGAGGAGCACCGAGAGCGGCAGCCTCGCCGAGGTGCCCGCCGCCGACGCCGCACGGCTGGCCGCGCTGCCCACCGACGGCCGGCCGCGCACGGTCACCCTCGGCGAGGGCGACGTCCGGGCGGTGGCGCGGCAACTGCCCAACGGGGTCGTGCTGGCCGTGGCGATCCCGCTCAGCGGCGTACAGGACATTGTCTGGGCGCTGGTCGCCGCGCAGGCCGGGGTCGCCGGCATCGGGCTGCTCCTCGCCGGCGGCGCGGGCGCCCTGATCGTGCGAGCCACGCTGCGACCGCTGCACCGGGTGGCCGCCACCGCCACCCGGGTCACCGAGCTGCCGCTGGACCGGGGCGAGGTCGCGCTCGCCGTCCGGGTGCCGGCCGCCGACACCGACCCCCGTACCGAGGTCGGCCAGGTCGGTGCGGCGCTGAACCGGATGCTGGGCCACGTCGCGGACGCGCTGGCCGCGCGGCAGGCCAGCGAGACCCGGGTACGCCAGTTCGTCGCCGACGCCAGCCACGAGCTGCGCACCCCCCTGGCGGCGATCCGCGGGTACGCCGAGGTCGCCCGGCGCGGGCGCGACGAGGTCCCCGTCGACGTGGCGCACGCGCTGCGCCGCGTCGAGTCCGAGAGCACCCGGATGACACGCCTCGTCGACGACCTGCTGCTGCTGGCCCGGCTCGACACCGGCCGGCCGCTCGCCGTGGATCCGGTCGACCTGTCCGCCCTCGTGGTGGACGCGGTCAGCGACGCGCACGTGGCCGGCCCGGACCATCGCTGGCGGCTCGACCTGCCCGAGGTGGTGATCCGGGTGCCCGGCGACGCCGCCCGCCTGCACCAGGTGATGGCGAACCTGCTGGCCAACGCCCGCGTGCACACCCCACCCGGCACGACGGTCACCACCACACTCTCCGTTGAGGCGGACACCGCCGTGCTCACCGTCGCCGACGACGGACCGGGGGTGCCGGCCGAGGTGCGACCGGAGATGTTCGAGCGGTTCGCGCGGGGCGACAGCTCCCGGTCCCGGGCACACGGCAGCACCGGGCTCGGGCTGGCGATCGTGGCGGCCGTCGTCGAGGCGCACCGCGGCACGGTCGGCGTCGACAGCCGTCCGGGCCGGACCGTGTTCGCCGTCCGCCTGCCGGATCCCACAGCTGACGCATAGGCGGCGCACGGGGTCCCGCCAGTTCGGCCGCCGAGGCTGGCGGCATGGACCAAACAGACACCCCGTCGACGACGCCCGCCGAACCGGTCGGGCCGCCCCACCCGAGCACACGCCCCGCGGAACACCGGCCTCCGGCGGGCCGTGCGGCGACCTGGACCCGGCCCGCTCTGCTGGCCCTGCTCCTGGGCACCGGCCTGCTCTACCTCTGGGGCCTGGGCGCCTCCGGCTGGGCCAACTCGTTCTACGCGGCCGCCGTGCAGGCCGGCTCGGTGAGCGGCAAGGCGTTCTTCTACGGCTCGTCCGACGCGGCCAACTCGATCACCGTGGACAAGACGCCCGCCTCGCTCTGGCTGATGGCCCTGTCGGTGCGGATCTTCGGGTTGAACAGCTGGGCGATGCTCGTCCCGCAGGCGCTGTGTGGGGTCGCCTCCGTCGGCGTGCTGTACGCGAGCGTGAAGCGCTGGTACGGGCCGGTCGCCGGCCTGATCGCCGGAGCGGTCCTCGCCGTCACCCCGGTGGCGACGCTCATGTTCCGCTTCAACAACCCCGACGCCCTGCTCGTGCTCCTGCTGCTCGGCGGCGCGTACGCCACCGTGCGCGCGTTGGAAACGGCCAGTACCCGGTGGATCGTTCTGGTCGGCGCGCTGGTCGGCTTCGGCTTCCTGACCAAGATGCTCCAGGCTTTCCTGCTGGTGCCAGTGTTCGCCGGCGTCTACCTGGTGGCCGCCCCGACCGGGCTGTGGCGGCGGGTGCGGCAACTCTTGCTGGCCGGCCTCGCGGTGGTGGTGTCCGCCGGCTGGTGGGTGGCCGTCGTCGAACTCGTCCCGGCCAGCGCGCGTCCGTACGTCGGCGGGTCGCAGGGCAACAGCATCCTGGAGCTGACCCTCGGCTACAACGGTCTCGGCCGGATCACCGGCGACGAGGTGGGCAGCGTCGGCGGCGGCGCCGGACGGATGGGCGGTGGCGGTGGGCCGTTCGCCGGGCAGACGGGCCTGCTGAGGATGTTCGACGGCGAGGTCGGCGGTCAGATCTCGTGGCTGCTGCCGGCCGCGTTGATCCTGCTGGTCGCAGGCCTGCTGGTGGCCGGTCGGGCCGCGCGTACCGACCGCACCCGGGCCGGTCTGCTGCTGTGGGGTGGCTGGCTGCTGGTTACCGGACTGATCTTCAGCTTCATGTCCGGGATCTTCCACGCCTACTACACCGTGGCGCTCGCGCCGGCCGTCGGCGGGCTGGTCGGCATCGGCGTCACCCTGCTCTGGCGGCAGCGCCGACCGCGGCCCGCCCCGTCCGCCGGCGCGCACGAGGAACCGGTGCTGGTGTCCCGGTGGCAGCGGTGGCGTCCGCTGGCCGCCACGGCGACGCTCGCCGCCACCCTCGCGGTCACCGTCTGGTGGGCGTGGGTGCTGCTCGGGCGCAGCCCCGACTGGTACCCATGGCTGCGTGCCGTCGTGCTGGTCGCCGGCCTGCTCGGCGCGGCTCTTCTCCTGCTGGCTGTCCGACTGCCCCGGTGGCTGGTGCCCGTGGTGCTTGGCGTCGGTGCGGCGGCGGCCCTCGCGGGACCGGCGGCGTACGCGGCGCAGACCGCCGCGACCCCGCACACCGGCTCGATTCCGAGCGCCGGTCCGCCCGCGGCGGGCGGATTCGGCCGAGGTGGCTTCCCCGGCGGGCGACCCCCCGGCGGCATGGCGTTCCCGGGCGGGCAATTCTCCGGCGACGGCCGCAACGGCGCTCAGCGGCCCGGCGGCGACGGCAACCAGAACGGCGGACGGTTCCCGGGCTTCCCTGGCGGCGGCCGGCTGCCCGGTGCGCCCGGTGGCGTTCAGCCGCCCGGCTTCCCGGGTGGTTCTCCCGGCGGCGGGGGATTACGGGAGGTCGGCGGCGGCATGGGCGGTCTGCTCGACGCCCGCGAGCCCAGCGCCGCGCTGCGCGAGTTGCTCGAGCGCGACAGCGATGACTACACCTGGGTGGCGGCCACCGTCGGTTCCAACAACGCCTCCGGCTATCAGTTGGCCACCGGCGACCCGGTGATGCCGATCGGCGGGTTCAACGGCAGCGACCCGTCACCAACGTTCGCGCAGTTCCGGCGCTACGTCGCCGAGCGCAAGATCCACTACTTCGTGGGTGGTGGCGGCTTCCGTGCCAACGGTGGCAGCTCGGCCTCGCAGGAGATCTCCACCTGGGTCGCGGAGACCTTCACGGCGCAGACCGTGGACGGGGTCACCGTCTACGACCTGAGCACCGGCGCGGACGCGTCGTGACCGCGCTCAGCGGCCCGCGTCCCGCCGTCCAGACTCGGCCCACCACCACCGGGGCGGTGCTGGACGTGGTGATCCCCGTCTACAACGAGGAGATCGACCTCGGGCCGTGCGTACGCCGGCTGCACGCGCACCTCACCGAGCACTTCCCGTACCCGTTCCGGATCACCATCGCCGACAACGCCAGCGTGGACGACACCCTGACGGTCGCCGACGCCCTTCGCGGCGAACTGCCGGGCGTCGAGGTGCTGCACCTGGACGCCAAGGGGCGGGGGCGAGCGCTGTCCGCCGCGTGGTCGGCCTCGTCCGCGCCGGTGCTGGCGTACATGGACGTGGACCTGTCCACCGATCTCGCGGCGCTGCTGCCGCTGGTCGCGCCGCTCATCTCCGGCCACTCCGACCTGGCGATCGGCACCCGGCTGGCGCGTACGTCCCGGGTGGTGCGCGGCGCCAAACGGGAGGTCATCTCCCGGGCCTACAACCTGCTGCTGCGCGGCGCGCTGTTCGCGCGGTTCTCCGACGCGCAGTGCGGGTTCAAGGCGATCCGCGCGGACGTGGCCGGTGAGCTGCTGCCCCTCGTGCGGGACACCGGGTGGTTCTTCGACACCGAGCTGCTGGTGCTGGCGCAGCGGGCCGGGCTGCGCATCCACGAGGTGCCGGTGGACTGGGTCGACGACCCGGACAGTCGCGTCGACATCGTCGCCACTGTCCTGGCCGACCTGCGGGGGATGGGTCGGCTCGGCCGGTCCCTGGTGACCGGCGCGCTGCCCCTGGCCGAGCTACGCGCGCAGCTCGGTCGGGCACCGCTGGCCGCGCCACCGGCGCAGGTGCCGGTCGGGCTGCCCGGGCAGCTGGTCCGGTTCGCCGCCGTCGGGGTGGCCAGCACGCTGGCGTACCTGCTGCTGTTCGTGGCCACGCGGGGCGCCCTCGGCGCGCAGCCGGCGAACCTGTTGGCCCTGCTGGTGACGGCGGTGGCGAACACGGCCGCTAACCGGCGGCTGACGTTCGGCATCACCGGCAGCCGGCACGCCGGTCGCCACCACGTCCAGGGGTTGCTGGCGTTCGCGCTTGGCCTGGCGCTGACCAGCGGGGCGTTGGCGGTGCTGCACGCCGTCGTGGCCGTGCCCGCCCGGCCGGTGGAGCTGGCCGTGCTGGTGGCCGCGAACCTGGCCGCGACCGTGCTGCGCTTCGTGCTGCTGCGCCTCGGCATGCACCACCGGCGGGGCTGAGGCAGCGGCGGTTCAGCCGCCCAGCATCTGCGCGAGGACCTCGACGACGCGTCGCGCGTGTCGCCCGTCGGGGTCCTCGTCGGCGTTCAGGTCGGTCACGCTCATCCCGAGTAGCCGGTCGGCGCGGGCCAGCGGCGTGACCAGTGCGACGAGGTCGGGCCAGCGCAGCCCGTCCGGCTCCGGGTACGTCACCGCGGGCAGGTCTCGCGGGTCCACCACGTCCAGGTCGAGGTGCAGCCAGGCAGGCCCGTCGCCGCCGGCAGCCAGGCTCGCTCCGACTGCGCCAGCGCCGAGACGCAGCAGGTCGGGGGCGGGCACCTGGTGGATCGCGGGATCGATCCGGGACGCCTCGACCCGACTGCTCTCGTCGGTGGCCGGGCGGTGGCCGAGCAGGTGCACCCGAGCGGGGTCGAGCAGCGCGCCGTCGACCCCGATGGCGGCGGTGGGCCCGTGCCCGGTGACCACCGAGAGGTCCATGTCGGCGGCCTCGCCGGTTGGCGAGGTCGCGCCGTCGAGGAAGTCGGGGTGCGCGTCGACGAACCACAGCTCCGTCGTGCGGGGCAGGGCTCGGCAGATACCGGGAAGGATCGCGCAGTCGCCCCCGAGCACCAGCGGTCGGTGACCGTCCGCTATCAGCGCACCGATCCGCGCGCTGATGGCGGCGCCGGCCCGGACCAGGTCGTCGGCGCCGATCACTCCGCTCGCGGGTTCCCGGTTCGGGTCCTGCAACCGGGCCTCGGCGATCGGCCCGTCGTCGTCGCTGGCCAGGGCGTCGCGCAGGCCGGCCCGGCGCAGGGCCGACGGTGCCCGCTCCTCGCCGCGGCCGCTGCCGGAGGAGTCCAGTGGAGCGTCCACGATCATCCAGCGCACGCTTCGCAGCCTACCGACGAGAACCGCTTCCTGTGGCCGGGCTGGGAGTCCTCGGATGTGGCCGCGACGGCGCGGACGAGCAGCGTACGGTGATGGGCAAGTCCGGCTTTCTGGGTCAAAAGCCTCACCGCTGTATTCCTGGGACGCCGGTGTCGAGACGGGCGAGGGGAAGGAGCGGTCGGTGATCCATCTGGCCTACCTGGACGCGGGATCGGGCAGCCTGATCGTGCAGGCCGTCGTCGGCGGGGTGGCCGGCGCCGCGGTCGCCGCCAAGCTCTACTGGCGGCGGCTGGTCGACCGGTTCCGCCGGCAACCCACCGACCAGCGGTAGCGGTCACTGCGACGATGACGACCACACCCACCGGGGTACGCCCCGAGCCCGCCTCCTTCCGCGACCCCGCCAACCGGGTCTTCCACGTCGGCGACGAGGTGCTGCGCGGGCTCGACGCCCAGGCCGCCGAGCACTGGCGCACCCTCGCCGCCAGCCCGTTCTTTCCCGCGCTCGTCTCGGCGGGCAAGGTCTGCGCCACCGAGGACGCCCCACCCACGCTGGCACCCGCCGACGCCGGGTGGGCGGCGGTGCTGCGGCACGAGCGCATCCCGTTCGTCTCCCACCCGTACGAGTGGTCCTTCGGCATGCTGCGCGATGCCGCGCTGCTGCACCTGGAGATCCTGCGCACGGCCCTCGCCGACGGCTTCACCACCAAGGACGGCTCCGCCTACAACCTTCAGTGGAGGGGTGCGAAGCCGGTCTTCATCGACATCGGCTCGTTCGAGCCGGTCCGCGACGGCGAACCGTGGGCCGGCTACCGGCAGTTCTGCCAGACCGTGCTCTACCCGCTGCTGCTCACCGCGCACCTGGGCGTGGACTTCCAGCCCTGGCTGCGCGCCCAGGTCGACGGCATCGAGGCCGAGCAGTTGCGCCCCCTCTTCGGTGGCACCCGTCGACTGCGCCCCGGCGTCCTGACCCACCTGCACCTGCACGCCGCCATGCAGCAGCGCAACGCCGCCGCCAGCACCAGCGACGTCAGGGCCCAACTCCGGGCCGCCGGCTACTCGCGCCAGTTGCAGGCGGCCACGGTACGCGGCATCGAGAAGCTGGTCCGCCGGTTGGAGCACCGCCCGGCCGGCAGCCACTGGTCCGACTACCAGCGCACCTGCGGCTACTCGGCACGCGACCGCGTCGCCAAGGAGCAGTTCGTGGTCGCCGCGGTGGCCGCCGCCGGCCGTCCGCGCCTGGTGCTCGACCTGGGCGCCAACGACGGCCGGTACGCGCGACTGGCCGCCGGACACGCCGACTACGTGGTCGCCGTCGAGCAGGACCCGGCCGTCGTCGACGAGTTGTACCGGGCGCTGCGCTCGGAGGGCCAGCACAGGATCCTGCCGCTGGTGGTCGACCTGGCCGACCCGTCTCCCGGCGGCGGCTGGCGTGGCGTCGAGCGCGCCGGCTTCGCGCAGCGGGCGTCGGCGGACGTCGTGCTCGCCCTGGCCCTGGCGCACCACCTGGCCATCGGCCGCAACGTGCCGCTGGTGGAGGTCGTCGACTGGCTGGCCGGGCTGACCGCGCCCGGCGGGGCCGTGGTGGCCGAGTTCGTCCACCCGGAGGACCCGATGGCCGCCCGACTGCTGGCCAACAAGCCCGACGGCCTCTTCCCGGACTACCGGCGCGACACCTTCGAACGGCTCCTCGCCGCTCGGGGCCGGATCACCGACCGGCTGGAACTGCCCTCGGGCACCCGCACGCTCTACCGGACGGTGCTGGGTGGCTGACCCGGCCGCCGCGACTCCGTCCGCTCCACCACCGGCGGAACCACCGCCACTGCCACCGCCGAGCCCAGCCGGGCGCTGGGAGCGGGGTTGGCGCGGCGAACTGGGTCGGCTGCTGGAGATCGTCGCGCTGGTCGGGCTGGTCGTCACCCAGCCGCTGCTGGACGTGCTCGGTCGTAGCCCCGACTTCTTCCTGTTCCACCGCGCCGACACCGGCCAGATCCTGCTGCTGGTCGCGCTGGTGGCGCTCGTGCCCACGGTGCCCGTGGCGGCGGTCGGCGTACTCAGTCGACTGGCCGGCCGGACCGCCCGCGCGCTCACCCACACCGCGCTGCTCGGCCTGCTGCTCGCCGCTCTCGCCGTGCAGGTGGGCCGGCACGCGATGCCGCTTCGGGGCGTACCCCTGCTGGGTCTTGCCGGTCTGGCCGGTGTGGTCGGCGCGGCGGCGCACCGGCGGTGGCGGGCCCCGGGCCGCGCGCTGCGACTGGCCGCCGCCGGACCGGTGGCGTTCGTGGCGCTGTTCCTGTTCGTCTCGCCCACCTCGGCGGTCGTGCTGCCCCGAGGTGACGGTGGCGCGGTCGGCACCGCGCAGGGCGCGGCCGTGCACCCACCGGTGGTCATGCTGATCCTCGACGAGCTGCCGCTGGTCAGTCTGCTCGGCCGCGACGGCCGCATCGACGCGGCACGGTTCCCGCACTTCGCCGAGCTGGCCGGCGGCTCGACCTGGTACCGCAACGCCACCGGGGTCAGCGGCTGGACGCCGAACGCGCTGCCGGCGATGCTCACCGGCCGCTACCCGGCCCGGGCGGTCGCGCCGCACTACTCGCAGTACCCGGACAACCTCTTCACCGCCTTCGGCGGCCTGTACGACATCCAGGCCCAGGAGAGCATCACCCGGCTCTGCCCACCCAGCCGCTGCGAGCAGCCGGTCGCCCCCGAGCAGGGACTCGGTGTGCTGGTGAAGGAGACCGGCAAGCTGCTCGGCCGGGTCGCCGGGCCGACCGAGAGCGCGGTCGACCCGGAGGACTCCTACCGTGAGCAGACCCGTGTCGAGGCCGGCGTGGACGCTGCCGAGCCGGTGCCGGCCGACCCCAAGTTCCGCTGGGACAGCCTCGACGACAACCAACCCGCCCGGTTCACCAGCTTCCTCGCCGGGCTGAAGCCGCAACCCCGACCCGCCCTGCACTTCCTGCACCTGCTGATGCCGCACTCGCCGTGGGCGTACCTGCCGTCGGGCGCGCGCTACGACGCCCCCGAGGACCTGCCCAACGACGGCGCCGGCTGGGTCGAGCTGGCCCGCCAGCGCCACCTCGCCCAACTCGGCTACACCGACCGGCTGATCGGGGAGACGCTGCGCACGCTGCGGGCCAGCGGCCTCTACGACCAGGCCCTCGTCGTGGTCACGGCCGACCACGGGGTGAGCTTCCGGCCGGGCGCGCAGGGCCGGGGGATGGACGCCATCAAGGCCGCCGCCGGCGAGGTCGCCTGGGTACCCCTGTTCGTCAAGGCGCCACGGCAGCAGACCGGCCGGGTGGACGACCGCAACTGGGAACACGTCGACCTGCTGCCCACCGTCGCCGACGAGGCCGGCATCCGGCTGCCCTGGCGGGTGGACGGCCGCTCCGCCCGGCAGGCCCCGCGCGCCGACGCCACGAAACACTTCTACGACACCCCCGGCGAAGCGGTCACCTTCGCCGGCGGGGTGCCCACCCCACCGCCGCTGCCGACACCGCACCCCCTGGTCGGCACCGAGGTACGCGCCGGCCCGCCCGGGGGCAGAGCCAAGGTCGCCGACCTGGCCGCGTTCCGGGCGACCGATCCGGACACCGGCACCCTCCCGGCGCTCGTCTGGGGTGACGTGCCGGACGCGATACCGGACGGCACGCTGCTGGCCGTCGCCGTCAACGGGCGGATCGGCGCGGTGGTCCCGGTGGTGCCGACGGACCCGGGTGGACGTCGCTTCGCGGCGCTGCTCACCGACGACCGCCTGTTCCGGGCCGGCACGAACCAACTCGACGTCTACCAGGTCACGGCCGACGGGACGCTGCGCCGCCTGATGCTGTCCTGAGCTGGCGGTGAGGCTGGTTCTGGGCGCCTGTCGTGGGACTCCCACCTGCCGGGATTGCGGGTTTCTCGGCCTACTGGTCGGGAATCGGGTGACGCATACCTCACCGCCGAACCACGGCGGGCAGTGTCCCCCGGACCGCAATTACGGTAGAAGCGAAGGCAATTCAACGTAGATCTGCCGGCGAAGCGAGGAACCACATGACGGAAGTCAAGCTCGACCACCCCGGCGGGCAGCTGTCGATGCCGGTGCATTCCGCGGTCGAGGGCCCCGCTGGTATCGGGGTGAGCAAGCTGTTGAAGGAAACCGGGATGACGACGTACGACCCCGGTTTCGTCAACACCGCGGCTGCCTCATCCGCGATCACCTACATCGACGGCGACGCGGGCATCCTGCGTTACCGGGGGTACCCGATCGAGCAGCTGGCCGAGAAGTCCTCCTTCCTGGAGGTCTCGTACCTGCTCATCTACGGTGAGCTGCCCACCGAGCGGCAGCTGACCGAGTTCACCGAGTGGATCCGGCGGCATTCGCTGCTGCACGAGGAGATGCGTCGCTTCTTCGACGGCTTCCCCCGCGACGCCCACCCGATGGCGGTGCTGTCGTCGGCGGTGAGCGCCCTGTCGACCTTCTACCAGGACAGCCTGGACCCGTTCGACTCCGAGCACGTGGAGATCTCCACGGTCCGGCTCATGGCGAAGGTTCCCACCATCGCGTCGTACGCGTACAAGAAGTCCATCGGGCAGCCGCTGCTCTACCCGGACAACTCCCTCGGGTACGTGGACAACCTGCTGCGCATGACGTTCGGTGTGCCGGCGGAGCCGTACGAGGTCGACCCGGTCATGTCGAAGGTGCTGGACATGCTCTTCGTCCTGCACGCCGACCACGAGCAGAACTGCTCCACGTCGACCGTCCGGCTGGTCGGCTCCAGCAACGCCAACCTGTTCGCCTCCGTCTCGGCGGGCGTGAACGCGCTGTTCGGCCCACTGCACGGCGGGGCCAACCAGGCGGTGCTGGAGATGCTCCAGCAGATCCACGCCGGCGACGGCGACGTCCGGTCCTTCGTCCGCAAGGTCAAGGACAAGCAGGACGGCGTCAAGCTCATGGGCTTCGGCCACCGGGTCTACAAGAACTACGACCCGCGGGCGGCGATCGTCAAGAAGGCCGCGCAGGACGTGCTGGGCCGCATGGCCAAGCCGGACCCGCTGCTGGACATCGCCATGGAGCTGGAGGAGATCGCGCTCGCCGACGACTTCTTCGTATCCCGGCGGCTCTACCCGAACGTGGACTTCTACACCGGCCTGATCTACAAGGCCATGGGCTTCCCCACGAAGATGTTCACGGTGCTGTTCGCGCTCGGCCGGCTCCCCGGCTGGATCGCCCAGTGGCGCGAGATGATCAACGACCCGGAGACCAAGATCGGCCGTCCGCGGCAGGTCTACGTCGGTGCCGCCGAGCGGGACTACGTCCCGTTCAACGAGCGCTGACCTCCGCTTCTGGTACGAACGCAGGCCGCCGACCCGATCCCGGATCGGCGGCCTGCGCCATCCGGGCCGAAACCCTCGACCAAGGGGGTCAGAAGGCGGAGATGTCGCGGGCTCGCTCGCTGCGGCTCAGTGCGCCGATCAGCGCGGACTGGCCGTGCCGGCGGACGGCCAGCCGGACCAGCAGGTCGCGTACGGGGTCGAAGACCTCCGCCGGGAAGACCGGGGTGGGCACACCGACGCTGACCGCGAGGTCGTCGGAGTGCACGACGATCTCCAACTGGCGCGTGAGCAGGAAGTCGGCGCGGCGCAGGGACCAGCCCTGCCACGGGATCGGCACCACGTCGAGTGCCGTTCCCCGCGACAGCAGGTCGCTGACCTGCGCCAGCGCCTCGCCGGAGCGGGAGTGCAGATCCTCCGGCCCGCGCCGCGCGTCGGCCTCGTCCGGGCCCTCGGCGACCGCGTCCTCGTCGGGAGTGCCCTCCGTGACCCAGGCGGCCCGTTCGTAGTGGCTGTCGGCCGATTCGAGCGGGGGCAGGTCGGCGGGTGTCGGCAGCAGCTCCGCCGCCCGTACGGCCTGCCGCCCGAGGTGGCACGCCAGACCGCCCACGGACAGGTGCGGCAGGGCGCTCGGACGCGACCACTGCGCGGACACCTCGGGGCGCCGGATCAGGTCCAGGGCGATCGAAGCGGCGACCGGGAAGGCGGAATCGAGGGCGTCGACTGGACGAGACATCCGCACATTCTGGCAGGGCGAGCCTCGCCCGGGATGACCGACGGGTCCGGTCTCGGGTCGACCGGCGGACGGGGCGACGAGGGTGTGCAAGTCGTCCTTTGCTCTGCTTCAGCCCAGGAAACACCTGACGTCCGATAATCGGACACGAGGTGTTTCCTTCGTTGAAGCAGAGCAAAGGACGCGAGGGGGAGGTGCGGAGGGGAAGGTGCCGAGGGGGAGGTGCCGTCGTTCGGCGTGCGGCGTCGATGGGCGGGCGGTGACGGCCTACGGGAAGTTGGGGTGTCTCCGCGCCTCGGACACCCCGACTTCCAAGAGACGCGAGTGGATCAGGGAGAGCAGAGGCATCTCAGCGCAGGCCGGCGGCGGCGAGCAGGTTGCCTTCGGGCAGCGCGGGAAGGGCCCGGCCCTGGGACATGCGCTGTTCGGCGCGCTCCGCCGTGAACGTGGCGTCGTTGGCGATGGCGGCGCCGTAGCTGGCGGCGGTGCGCTGGGCGATGGCGGACCAGCCGTACTGGTCGCGGACCGTCCGGCGGGCGCGTCGGGCCATGGCGCGGGCGCGTTCACGGTCGGACAGCAGCGCGTCGACGGCGTCGGCGAGGCTGTCCGGGTCGTGGGGGCGGAACGTCATCCCGGTCGTGCCCGGTTCGACGATCTCGGCGAGGCCACCGGTGGCGGCTACGGCCAGGGGCGCTCCGGCTGCGGCGCCCTCGAGAGCGACCATGCCGAACGGCTCGTAGATGCTCGGCACGGCGAAGCAGTCGGACGCGGCCATCAGCGCCGGCAGGTCGGTGCCGCCCAGGAAGCCCGGCATGGTCACCATGCCACCGAGGCCGTGGCGGTGCACCTCGGCCTCCAGTTCGGCGCGGTACGGGCCGTCGCCGGCGATCACCGCGCGCAGCCCGGGGTGCCGCTCGCGCAGCTTGGGCAGGGCGGCGATGAGGTGCTGGACGCCCTTCTCGTACACCAGCCGGCCGGCGAAGGTGACCAGCGGACCGTCCCCGGCGAACCGGGCCCGCGCCGCGGCGACGTCCCGCGCCGGCACCTTCCAGCGGTACGACTCGACACCGTTGGCGACCACGTCGACGCGCCCGGTGGGTACGCCGAACAGGACGTTGACCTCGTCGCGCATGTAGCCGGAGCAGACGATGACCCGGTTGGACTCGCTGCTGAGCCACTGCTCGACGCCGTGGATGGTGCGGTTCATCTCCTCGGGCAGCCAGCCCTGGTGCCGCCCGGCCTCGGTGGCGTGGATGGTGCTGACGAGGGGGATGTCCAGGTGGTCGCGCAACGTCATCGCGGTGTGCGCGACGAGCCAGTCGTGGGCGTGGATGACGTCGTAGGCGCCGGCCTGGGTGGCGCGCAGGGCGGTGCGGGTGAGGGTGTGGTTGAAGGCCATGGT
>NZ_JBNCKT010000059.1:0-36080 GCF_049841675.1 Micromonospora sp. DT4 | reverse complement strand
GCTGACCGGCCGTACCGACCTCACCGTCCTCGTCGCCCCCGGCGCCGCCGGGGACGCACCCGAGTGCTTCTACCCCGACCTCCACCGGATCGAGGTCGACGCCACCTACATCGCCGCCAGCCCCGACGTCACCGACCCGGCCAAGGCCCGACACAAGCGGATCGTGCCCACCGGCTACGGGCTACTCGTGCACGGCGCCGCGCACGCCGCGCACAGCCGCTGGGCCACCCCGCCCGGCACCCCGCCGATCCTCGCCGCTGTCGCCGACATGCTGGAGGAATCCCGGGCCGAAGGACGCCAACGCGCCCGCCGCCGCGGCGACCGCCGCTGGCTGCGCCACGTCGTGACAACCCTCCTGCACCCCGACGACGCGGCCGTCGACGACGCGTGGCACGCCGGTCAACTCGCCGCCCTGCTCCTGGCCCGCGTCGACGCCCGCATCGTCACCAGCAAAGACGTCCGCCCCGTCCGGGCCGCCGTCACCGGCGTCCTCGGACGCACACGCCTGCGGCAACTGCGGGACATCTGGCGCGAAGCCCACACCTGCGACGACACCGACGCCGACACCATGATCTGCCTGGCCCGGCGGTGGTGTCAGGTCCTCGGCATCGACCCCGACCAGCAGTACGACACTCCCGTACCGGACGCCGGTCTGTTCCCCGGCCGCCTCGCCGCGGCCCTGGTCGACTATCTCGCCGTCGCCGCCGGCGTCACCCCGGCCGAGTACGCCGCGGCGCTGCTGGCCCACCGGCACAGCCCACCAGCGGAGTGGGACCGCATCGACCCGACCGAGCAGGAACACCGCGCTGCCCGCGACCTCGCCAACCGGCTGCGCCAGGCCCGCACACGTCACCCCGAACCCGGCCGGCGCCCCTCGGCGATCCCACCTGGGCGGCTGCGCACCCGCCAGGCCATCACCGCCGAAGCGCAGACCGCCGCCGGGCAAATGCCGACCGCCGCCCCGTGGCAGCAACGGGCGCAACTGCCTCCGGAGAAACCGCGCCTGCACCTGGCGATCCTGGTCGACCTGTCCGGGTCGATGAGCCGCTACACCGAGGCGATGTCGTCCGCCGCGTGGATCTTCGCCACCGCGGCACGTCGCGCCGAGGCGACGACCACCACCATCGGTTTCGGCGACCGCACCAGCGTCCTGGTGCCCCCACGCACCTACCCCAGGCAGGTGCTGCACATGCGCGCCGGGCTGGCCACCGCCACCTTTCCGCAAGCGGTCAAGGTCGCCGACCAACTCCTCGACCTGCGCCACGGCCGCACCCTGCGGATGCTCGCAGTCGTCTCCGACGGCTACCTCGACGACATTCCCGCCGGCCAACAACTCGTCACCACCCTGCACCGCGCCGGCTGCGCCGTGCTGTGGCTCCACCCCGCCGACCCGCCCACCGACGGCGAACCGACCGACCCGGACCAAATCTGGGGGCACACCTTCACCCACGCCACCACCCTGACCGTCACCGACCCGACCGAGGCCATCGCGGCGATCGCCGACGCCGCCGTCACCGCACTCACCCAGGCCTGAACCCGGGCTGAGCGGGCCCCGATCCGGCAGCCAACCAATCCCACTCCGCGCCGCGGCGCTGCGCCGGCTGCGGCCCGCGCAGCGCCGCACGCTGGGATCCACGACATACCAGGGCCTGGAATGCAGGGCCGCCACAGGCGGCCCACTCGCATCTCGCAGAGGGCCGATGCCGAACGGCCTCGCTGCTGCCCCGCGACTTGACCATCCCGCGCCATCGAAGCGTGCATGAATCGCGTCCTGACCGACCTCGAGTCCGGAAGCGGTACGACGCTGCCCAGCAAGGAGTTCCTCATGCGTTACGGCACCGACGACGAACACCCCTTCGACACCGACAACCGCGCCTGGCGGCGCCTGCGCGACGTCACCAGCGAACACTTCGACGCCATGACCTGGAACCGGGACCCGGACGGACGGCCGGTCCTGCTCACCCTGCGCGACATGCGCACCGGAGACACGGTCACCCTCGCCGTCCTCGACTCCCTGGAGATCCGCGACCCGCACGCCCTGCTCGCGGTCCACACCAACGGCGAACTCAGCGCCCACGGCCCCACCAGCGGCACCGAAGCAGCCCACTCCCACGCCACCACGCTCGCGCTCAACAGCACCACCCTCGCCGTGACCAGGCCCGTACCGCTACACGACCCCGCCGTCACGGATCTACCCGACGCCAGTTGGGTCGACCTACCACCCGACCTCGCCCCGATCCTGCGGCCGGCCCTCGACGACGCCCGCACCGCCGTTCTCGTGCTGCTCGACCGCACCGAAGGCTCGCTCGCCGCCATCGGCCCGTTCCCCAACCACGCCGCCGCCGACACGTGGCGACCCGCCGACGGACCCGGCCACACCGCCGACCGGCTCACCGTGCCCCTGCACCCGATCACCATCGAGCAGGCCCAACCGTGACCAGCACCCGACCGCTGGCACACCCCGCCTCCTCACCCATCGTGGCCATCGACGTCGACGGAGTCCTCAACCCCGCCAACCCCGCCCGCGCCGAGACACTCGGCTACCGGCCACACCGCTACGACGGGCCCGCCCCCGACGGTCGGCACGTCACCGGCACCGTCTGGCTGCACCCCGACCACGGGCCCTGGCTGCGGGAACTCGCCGAGGACGCCCAACCGGTGTGGTGCACCAGCTGGAACCACCTCGCCGCCGCATGGATCGCGCCACGGCTCGGCCTACCGGCCACCTGGCCGCACGTACCCGTCCACGCCGGCGGGATCCGCTTCGGCCACCAGAACAAACTCAGCCCCCTGTACGCCTGGGCCGCGCGGCGGCCACTCGCCGTCCTCGACGACGAGTTCGGCGGCAAGGACCCCACCACCGCAGACCAACGCACCGCCAGCGGCGCACCCACCCTGCTCCACCCGCTCGACCCGTACCACGGGCTGCGCCGTGCCGACGTCGACACAGTGCTGACCTGGCTGGGTCAGCTCTGACCAGGCCATACCGGCACCGAGGAACTCCGTTCACCCGGATTCGCGGGGCCCGCATCCACGAATGCGGGCCCCGCGCCGCAACGAGATGGAGCTGACTATGGACAACATGTTCGAACCCGCCGACGAACCGGACGCCGACCGGTCACCCCGACTCAACGTCGGCGACCCGGAACTACGCAAGACCCGACGACTCGCCCGCGAGTGCGACACCTGCATCTTCAAGCCCGGCAACCCGATGCACCTCGACCCCGGCCGGCTCAAGCAGATGGTGTCCGAAGCGCGCGGCGACGCCGGCTACATCATCTGCCACTCGACGCTGCCCTACGCCGGCAGTCCGGTCCCGCCCGCGCTCTGCCGTGGTTTCGCCGACCGCTACCGCACCTGGCAACTACAGGTCATGGAACGACTCTGGGGCTTCATCGACATCGAGCCACCCGACCCGGACCCCGCCCGCACCCCCGAATGCCCAGGAGACACCCACCATGCGTGACATCAACGACTTCCTCCGACGCCAAGACCAAATCATCGACACCACCGGCTGGGCCGTCACCCACGTCCTGCCCACCGACGACGACCCCGACACCACCGCCCCGTTCGCCTACACCGTCGGACTCACCGCCCACGACTACCCCGAACTGATCACCGCAGGGCTGCCACCCGAGGTCGCCCACAGCCTCCTCAACGACCTAGCTCACCGGGTCTACGACAAGGCCGAACGGTTCGCCCACGGCCAGCGCATCAGCGATCTCATCGCCGGCTACGACGCCATCATCATCGACGGGCCACCCACCGACGAACTGCTGCCCGCGATGGCGATCAACCGCTACGGCCGCGACCAGATCCGCCTCCAGCAGATGGTGTGGCCCGACCAAGAGGGCCGGTTCCCCTGGGACGACGGGTACAACTCCGACCCGCGGACACAGCCGTTGATCGCCCAGCTGTAACCGAGCAATCGCCGACTGCGGCATGTAGGGATCCGGGCACACCGGGCGCCCGGATCCCGGACACGATCGGACCCACTGTCCCATCGACCGACACCATCCGCGGAGATCAATGCACCGCCGCCCCTCCATGCGATCTGAGCGGATGTGTCGATTTGTGCCGTTTTGCTCGACAAGAAGGCAGCTCATTTTTCGTTGGAGTAACCACTCCAGCCCCTCATTGCGCGATACCGCCGATAACATATCCACGGCGTCGTCCCCCCAGTTCCCGCGCGGCGGGCAATGCCACAGTGCGATACCGATCCGCCAGAGGGGGCGCACAGTTGTCACGTCCGATTTGCCATGGAATCAGCCGGGAGTCGGCTAGCATTGCGAGGGAAGCGTCATGAAGTCTAGCGATTCCTCCGGGGTGCCATTCCGGAAAGGGCGACAGATCGTTCGGCGCACGTTCGAGCATAAAAATCGCTCCGAGGCTGAGCCGGAGAGCAATTCGTTCCGCTCGCTTGCTTCCTCAAGCGGGGCGGTGTACCCGTTCGGAGTCACGAAGAAGCTGTATTCAAACCCGGATGGCGATCCACGCGGGCCTTGGAGGAAGGTCGATCTAACCGCTCCCGTTTCCCGGCCTCACCTAACATACCCCATCTTCGGATACCGCCCGCCTTCAGGTAGATCCTGGAGGTACAACGAGGAAAACATGCGAGCTCTAGTCCAAGAAGGGCTCATTCTGCGATCACCTCAAGGACGGCCATTCTTAAAGAGACTCTACACGCAGGTGCTCGCTAAAGCTCTTGAAGATTTGACAACTACCGACTACGCACAGAGCTTGCCGATCGACAGGTGGGCCGGGAACCGGGTTGAGATAATCGTTCGCGAGGCAATGTGCAGCTTAGCGAGGCAAGTGGCGCTGAGGCCAGGCGAGTTAGTCAATATCGAATGGCGCGACCTTGAGAGGCTAATGCGCGAAGTGTTTGAGGAGATTGGCTTCGAGACACAGCTCACCAGACCGGCCAAAGATGGCGGGTTTGATCTCAAGTTGCTAAGTAAGCTAGGAGGCGAAGAATTCTCTTGTCTCGTCGAGATCAAGCACTGGAGAACTTCCCGACCGGGCAAGAAGACCTATACAGAATTCGTCGAGGTGGTTGTGAGGGAGGGGACAACGCAGGGCCTCCTACTGTCGACCTCCGGTTTTCGTGACAGCGCACTTAGCGGCCGTCTTGCGGTTGAACACCACCCGGTGCGGTTAGGTACTGCCAATAAGGTTGTTGAGCTCTGCCAAGTCTTCCTTAGTAAGAAGTCTGGTCTCATCGAGCAGGAGCTCTTTCTTCCTCGGCTACTACTGGACGACACTCACTAGTTGTCCGGCGTGGTTCCCGCTCCCGGACGCATTAGTCGAGTGCATTTTGCGATACGCCGACAGGTTGACGCCGCCGCGCGGCGGTCACAAGGTGCCGACGTGTTCGGCGGAACGGCTGGTGTCGTGTCGCTTCGCGGTTCGCGGCGCACGCGGCCAGTACCGACGAACGGTGCGCTCCGACCGGCCGATCCTGGTGGCGATGTCGGCTGGGTGCAGAGACGGGTCTTGGCGGTACCAGTAGGCTACCGCCCCGGCTGTGTCGGACGGCACCTCTGCATTGCTCTTGCCGTCGACGGGGCGCGAGATTTTGTCGATTTCAGCGTCATGGGCGTCGGCAGGAGGATGCGCCGTATCCCGTTCGTGGGAGTCTTCGGTCGGCGCGGCCTGATGGCCGGTAGTACGGGGCTTGCTGCCTCCGGGTCGGTCCGCGTCGAGGTGAGATAAGTCAGTTCCCTGCAACAGCGTCGTGTCCCCGGGCACCAAAGCGTCATCACCGGGCCGGAGATGGTGAGCATCCTTCTGACCGGGTGCTTCGACCGGTCGGGGTTCTGGTGCCACTTCCTCCTTACCGCTCGCACTGGTCAGCGGGTACCTGGCGACCTGCCAAGCCGGATGACGGCCTTCGTCACCGCGGTTCCCGGCCTCTGGCGTCGGCGGTACGTCGTAGCCGCCGTCCGGGTGCGCTGCGTCGACCGGTCCTGAGACGGGAACCCACGTTTCCCGTTCCGGCGGTTCGCCCGTCGACGTCAGCGTCTCGGCTGGCATGGTGGCGGGTTGCTGGCCGCCTGCCGGGTTGACGGAGGGGGTGCGGATCTGGCCCGCGATCTCGACCAGGCTGATGCTGGCCACGACGACCAGCCCGTCGACGGAGATGGGCAGAAGGTAGGAGGCCGCTGCGTCGGTTTCTCCGTATCGGGCGGCGACGCCGACCATGTGCCAGTAACTCACCCAGGCGGCGATGCCGGCGATGCCAGCAGCGGCGATCAGCCGCGCGGCGGCTAAGCCGCGGCGGTCCGCGGGTACTCGGGAGATGAGTTCGACGGTCAGCAGCAGCGCCAGCGGCGGCCATGCGGCGATGACCTGGCTGATCAGGTTCGGCCGGGCGTGCAGGACGTTTGCCGCGATGGACGCGGCGACGCCGAGGGCGAGCACTGCCCGCACGGCCCACCGCAGACGGGTCAAGTGCCGGGAGTCAACCTCGGCTATTCGCGGGCTACGGGCGGAGGTGTGCCGGGGTAGCGGGGTGGCGGTCATGCGGCGGCTCCGTCGCCGGGCCCGGGCGCCGACCGCAGGTCTGGTCGGCGGGCGGGGCGCTGGATCTGAGCGACCATCTGGTCGGCCAGGGCTATGGTGTCGTCGCTGGGTTCGGCGTCGATCTCGCCGAGGGCGCGGGTCAGGGCGCGGCGCAGGCTGCGGATCGCGTCGAGGTGCCCGAGGACTGCGCGGGCGCGCATTGCCTGCTGGTACAGCTCTTCGACGTACGGGTTGTGGCCGATCGCGGCGTCCAGGACGGTGAGTTGCTCGGCGGGGTTGTCGGTGAGGGCGTCGACAAGGGCGAGGTAGGCGTCGAGTGCCTGCTGCCGGACGGCTTCGCGGTAGGGCTCGATCCATTCGTAGTCGGCTCCGTCGGCCAGGTGCCCTCGGTAGCTGTCGACCGCGCGGCGCAGCGCGGCGAGGCGCTCGGCCGGGTCGGTGGCCTGGTTGGCGTCGCGGATCGCGGCGCGCATGCGCCACAGGTCCACGTCGATGGCGTCGCGGTTGAGGACGTACCGCTGGTGGGGGTGGGTGAGGTAGGTGCCGTCTCCCGCGGTGCGGCGCATGATCGTGCGAAGGTCGGACACGTAGGTGTAGAGCCGGCCGGGCGCCTTGTTGGCGGGGGCGTCGGGAAGCAGGTCGTCGAGGATCGCCTCGGCGGTGGCGGACCCGTCGTGGACGGCCAGGTAGACGAGCAGTTCGAGGGATTTCTTGCGTAGTGTCGGCCCGGGCGGCGTATCGATGATGGCGGCGGCGCCGAGCACGGCGACCTGGACCCGACCGTGGCTGGTCTCCTCGCTGCTATGGGCCGCGCCGTCGGTGTCCGGTTCCTCAAAAGGCCGCGTGGTCGCACCGTCGCCGGGAACGCCCGTACCGAGGGCATGGGCGTCGGTGGGCGACGCTGCCTGGGCAGCCTGGGTGTTCTCACCTTCGGCGCGGTCCGGTGTTGTTGCCGGGGCGGCGGTCACAGGTGTCGGGTTGGATGCGGGCAGGTGTTTGCCGTCGCGGAAGGGGTCGACCGCTGGCGTTGACTCGGTGCCGGGAGGGGGTGGCGTGTCTGGTGCGGCTGTGGTGGCTCGGGCGGGTTCGGTTGGGGCGGGTGCCTGCGGCTGGCCGGTGTGGGACTCGGCGAGGGTGACGAGCAGGTCGTTGGTCTCGGAGGGGGTGAGGACGGTCAGCCGGCCGATGTCGGCCGGGCGACCGCCGTGGCGGGAGCCGTCACCGTCGGCGCGGCTGGTGGTGCCGTCCGCGGCGACGACGACGGTGTCGCCGTCGGGCCATGCGCCCAGCAGCAGGCCGTGGATGTCCAGGCGCTGGCCTTGGGCGAGGAGCGCGGCGATGCGGGTGCGCTGGTGGCAAGTGTCAGCGTCGGCCAGTAGCAGGACCGGCGGCATCGGCTCCTCCGCCGGGTCCGCCGCGCGGGCCTCGGCGACGGTGTCGACCTCGTGGGCGTCGACGATGCGGCTGCGGTACAGGGTCTGCGCCTCGAGCAGGTCGAGGGCTTCGTCCAGGCCAGCGGTGACGGTCATCCGCGGCGTGCGGGGCAGCGCGACGGCACCGGCACCCAGTAGCGCCGCCGTGATCGCTGACGGCATGACCAGCCATGTGCGGTCGTCCGGTGCGTCGAGGCCCCCGGCGGCTAGGGCAGCGGCCATGAACCCGCGGGCTGCGGCCTCCGCGCCGGGACCGGTGAGTCCCAAGCCGGCGGGCGGCCAGACCACGGCGAGCGGGTGCGCCAACGACGGCACCAGTGGGCGGGGCCGGCATCTCGCAACGGATGGGGGTGTGCCGGACTCGTCCTTGTCGTCGGCTTCGACCGGGTCAGGGCTGTCGTGGTCATGCCGTTTGGAGTGCTCCACGCTGTCGTCGGTCAGGTCGTTGGTCGCGGGCTGCTCGCCGTTGCGACGGGCGGTGATGGTTCGGCGGCGAATTTGGTTGATCACGGCCGGCATGGGCGCCAGGTCGGGGTCGTCGAGGCGCGGGTCGGTCGAGACAGGGCGGCGCGTGTAGCGGTGTCGGCGGTGTGCCCAGATGAGGGCGACGGCGGCGAGGATGGCGGTGACGAGCCCTGCGTCGAGCCAGCTGCCGGTGTCGAGTGTGACCCCGCGGTCAGGTCGCGAAGGTGGCGTGTCCGGCTCGTCGCTCGCGTCGTGGTGGGTGGGCGTGGTCGAGGCGCGTGAGGTGGATGCCTGGTCGCCGGGCGTGGTGGTGCCTGTGGTTTCGCGTGCGCCTGGTGCGATGCCGTCGTCTCGGTGGTGTGGCGCCGGTGTCGTCGGCTGGGCAGGCGGTGGTGGGGCGGGCGTCGACGGTGGCGCGGTGGGGCCGACTGGTGGTGGCGAGGTGCCCCTGACCGGCGGTTCGGTGGGTGACGTCGGCGATGCGGGCGTGCTGGTGGTGTCGGCGGGTAGTCGCAGGGCCCAGCCGGGGTGGATGAGGTCCGGGTCGCGCAGGGTGCCGCCGACCTGCGGGAAGTGGGTGCCGCGGTTGAGGGTGAAGATCTCCGGCCAGCGGTTAGCGTCGCCGAGGCACCGGTGGGCGATGGCGGACAGGGTGTCGCCGCGTCGCACGGTATAGACGCCGTCCGGCGACCCGGCGTCTTGGGCGGTCGGATGCGGGACAGGTGTGCCGTTCGGCCGCGCCGACTGGTCGTCGTTGATGTCGCCGGCGGTGGTGCTGGGCGGGGCGGCGTGCGCGGCGCCTGCCGCGGTGGTGACGGCGGTGGCGCCCAGCAGTGCGGCGGTGATGCCCTGCACGGGACCAGGGACGTGCAGCGCCGGCACGGCGCTGAGACGACGGGCCACCGCGCTGTAGGCGCGCAGGAGGATGGTGGTGCATAGCAGCAGCCACAGGGCCGCTGCTGCGGCGACGGTGAGTGCCAGGAGGAAGCCGCTGGTCATCGGTTGGGCGACCCACTGCCGGAAGGCGGCCGGTGACGGCAGCGTCGGCGTCCATACGCCGGTGCCAGCAAGGACGACGGGCACGGTCGCCGTACTCAGGATGGATATGGTGATCGCGGCGGTGCTCGTCGATCGGGTTGACACTGGCCCCTCCTCCCTACGGCGGACGCTCTGTCCTGCGGGTGTTCACCCGACGGCAGCGTGGCCTGGCGACGGGTGAGGCGGTTGACGGCGACGCTATGGCCGCCGGGGCGCCGGTGGGAGTCGCTGGTGGCTGACAGCACCTCACAACACCTCACACGACCTCACACGCGCAGGTCAGCGCTGTGGGCCGTAGGACGGTCAGCCCGCGAGGTAGTCGAGGGCTACTCCATGGAAAGGGCTTGCGACCCGGGGCCGGACAGTGCCGGGATGGGCCACTGGGCGATCAGCCACCGCCCGGCAGGAGCCGCTCGGGTCACGGGGGAGGCGAAAGACGACGGCCTGCTGGTCCAAGTTCTGGGCGTGCCCCGAGGCTCGTGCTTGCGTGCGTCAGGGCGGTAGGTCGTACCAGGCGTGACCGTGCTGGATCGACTGCGCGCCACCGGGAGGCGGCGATGTTCCTGGCGACCGCCGTGGTCCGACAGTTGGCGACGGAGGCCCTGACCGGGCTGCGCGATCCGACTGGGCGACCGAGGACTTCCCTGCTGGTGTCGGTGTACTCGCTCAAATGCAGAGACAGGTACGGCTCGACGTACAGAGCTGCAACAAGGGCAGCCGGCGTCCCGGTGACTGGGCCGCCTGACGGCTGTGAAAGTGACCAGACCCGGGTCAGTAACGTTACGAAGGAGCCAGCGTTCAACGCGGCGCACAGCCCGGCGGCGCGACATCCCCGAGCCACCGACAGCGCGTCAAAAGGACTCAGCAGACACCGACGTTCGGTCGGGTCCTCTCCGCAGCCATCCCCTACAGCGCCACGAGGGCGACAACCACTGCGACCCAGGTGCCTATGAGCGCCATCAATGTAAGCCGCAGCATCCGCCGCTCGGACTTACGCGACGCGTCGGCTTCCCCTTTGAAGTGCGACATTTGCTGGACCGCGACGTCGCGGTGTTCGGCAGAAACTCGCACCATCTCCGACATGCGCTCAGAAACCTCCAGCAATGCCTGAAGGGTCTCCTGTGGCGTCTCGTCGATCTCCCACTCTTCGGCTTCGGGCATCTCCAGCACAGGCGGAACAGGGGGACTCACCGGTGCCGCAGCGGTAGGAATTAACTTGGCCTTCGGCGCAGTAAACAGGTTGCCAAGGTTAGGCTTGAGCGCTGCCGCGAGATTCTCACTGATACGGCGGAACTGATCCCCGTACACCGTGTCGACGAAGCTGCCCAGGCTCTTGTTGATGTGGAGCATGGCAGCCTTCGCCGCCTCATGGGCGGGGTGGTCCGGATCAGCTTGAGCTTCCTCGAGCTCATCGAGGGTCAGTTGCATGCCGCGGTCGACGAGCGGGTCCCCGGTGGGCGCATGCTTGATGTCATCGAGATTGATGACCTTGCGCCGATCCTTGTGGGTGTCTGTCGTCGTAGCTTCTTGCTCGTCGCTCATGCCGAAGATGCTCGCATTGTCGAGGACGGGCTCGGCGCACGGATCCGCGATCCGCTCACGCGCCTCCGCTACGCGGCAACCGAAAGTAGTCGGTTCAAGCGGACGTCCTGACGCTGATGTCAGCTCACAAGGCGACCAACGTCGATCAGCCGGCACGTGAATCTCTGTAGGCCAACGTGTACCTGACTCTGCACCCCTGGCCGTACCCCGACAGCTGGGGCCAGCAAGAAGGTAGCGGGCGTCACCGGGTGGGGACGGCGGGCTGATCCATCACGGTGGCTGTCGTGAGGTCGGTGTCGGTGGGGGGAATGCCCGCTGCGGCGAGGCGCCGGGTGTAGCCCTTCCGCAGGACGTCAGCCGCGTCGTGGTCGCCGAGGGTGATGAGTGCGGTGACCGCGCGGGTGTGCAGGTCGGCGTTGTACGGGTCGATGCGGATGCCGGCCTGCAGCCATGCCAGGGCCTGACGGGCGTCAGGGCTGGCGCTGGCGAGAGCCGCGTGTGCGTCGATGACGTGCCGGCGGGTGGCTTCGCGGATCGGGTCGAGCCAGGGCCAGGTCCGTCGGGCGGCGAGGTCAGCGGGGCAGGCGTCGATGACGGCCTTCCAGGTCGTCGCGTCAGCGGCGACGGTGGTGGTGGCGTCACGGACCACGCGGCGGAAGTGCCACAGGTCGACGGTGATGCCGGTGGGGTCGAGCCGGTACCGATCGTCGCTGTGCTCGATGATGCTCACCCCTGCCGTGGACCGGATGGCGGCACGGAGGTCGCTGAGGGTGGTGTAGAGGCGGCCGGTGAGAGAGCGGCGGGGCAGGCCCGGCCAGATGGCTTCGGTCAGCTGCCGGGTGTCGGCGCCGTCGGGGTGGGCGGCGAGGAACACGAGGACTTGGAGCGCAGCGGTACGCCGGATCTCCACAGGGTGGCCGTCCAGCAGCAATGTCGGTTCGCCCAGCACGCGCAGCTGAAGGCGCCGTTTGTCGTTGCCTGAGCGGACGGGGTGGTCCTGGGAGATGGCGTCCCACTGCGGGGACCGGCCCGCCAGGGCGGGGCTGCGCGACGGGCCGGAGGTGCGCGGTTCTGGCGGCGTCGGGTCGGGGTGAGCGATGACGGTGAGCAGGTCGGTGGCCGTGACCTGGGTAAGGACGCACATCCGTGGCCCGGCTGACCCGCTGCCGTCCTGGTGGTGGGTGCGCCCCGACGGGTCGACCTGCCATGTCTGGCCGGCCGGCCACCGTCCAAGCACGGCCACCGCGGCGGAGGCGATGGCCAGACTCACCAGGGTCTCGGCGTTATCCGTCGCGGAAGCCGCATCGACGATGAGGGTTGGTCCGGGTGCGTCGGTGCCCTCCTGCGTGTTCCGGTGTGCCTGGTCTCGTCCGCCCAGGCCACGACCAGGGTGGTTTCCGGAGAAGAACCCCGCTGCCTGCCCGACGTTGTCGATGACGGCCAGTCCCGGCAGGCGCCGGCCCAGCGTTTCGGCGGTGGGGCCGAGCAACCCGGCCAGGACAGGTCGGGTGACGATCACGGACACGGCCGGGTGATGACGCCCAGCTAGGAGGCTGGTGACGAGCAGGCCTCGCGCCGCGTCCTGCGCTCCGGGCCCGGTGAGACCGACCCCAGCTCGGGGGAAAGCCGCGCCAATGGTTGGCCGGTCGAGCGGCGACGAGTCCGTCAAGGCGGCGCCCGGTTCGCTGGGCGGTGGCGTCGGGTCGGCGAGGGCGGCTTGCACGGCCGCCACTGTCGGGGGCAGCGGCGCCAGGTCCGTGTCCTCGCGGCTCGGTCGACCGGGCGGGCGGGGCCGGTAGGAGCGGCGGCGACGTAGCCACACCAGCGCCGCCGCGGCGCTGACCTGCTCCGCCACGTCGCGCGGCAGCCAGCCACCGGTGACGCTGATCCCCGCGTCGGCCAAGACGTCGTCGTCTGGTGGCGTCAGGTTGCCGGCATCATCGAGGGTTCCTGCGGCTACCGGCTGCGTGGGCGGCGGTGGCGGTGCGGTGATCGCGTGGGAGCTGACACCGAATACGGCTGCGCCGGCGATGCCACCGGCGGTGGCTTGCCAGGGTGTCGGCAGCGGCATGCGCCGCAGCCACGACACGGTCGCGCTCAGGCGGGTCAGCACCCGGATCGTGACCGTGTAGGCGAGCAGGAGCCACACCAGCCAGGCCGCGATGGTCAGCGCGGCAGTGAGGCTCTGTTCGGTCAGCGGGTTCTGCACCCACTCCCGCGCCTGCGCTGCGGTCGGCCAACCTTGTATGGGTGCTCCGACCACTGACAGCAGCACTATCGGAGGGCCAGCCAGAAGCGCGAGGACGAACAGCAGCGACGTCAGCTGCCGCGGCCACCGCATGTCACCCGCCTCCACCCGGTGACATGTCCGCCCGAAGCGGGCCCGTGGGCGGTACGGTCGGAGTCGGCGGGGCGGGGCGCAGGACACGGCTCCAGAGCCGAGTAGCCCACCAGGTCGCGACGGCGATGGCGTAGATGACGCCGAGCATCCCGGCGGCCCGTCTACTGACGATCGCCGCGAAGATCACCGCCAGCGGGGCGGCGAGGATGAGGCGGAACATCAGGGGCGTCACCACCGCCATGACCACGGCGACGCCGAGGAAGAGACCGCCGACGCGGCCGGCGATGTCGATCCACAGGATCCGATCTGGCCACCGGTCGGCGGTCAGGGAGTACTGGATCAACCCCATCCCGAGCGTGGCGGCGACGATGGATCCGGTCGGCGCGGCCAGCAACGCCGACCAGCCGCCGTGCGGGGCACGCCACTGCCGGGCGGCGACGATCGCCATCGCCACGGCCATCACCGACACCGGCGCGATCGGCCACAGCGCCCACTTCAGGTACGGGCCGACGGGCATACCGAAGTATTGGCTGGTGACCACCGCGTACAGGCCAGCGATCGCCGCGCCGAGGGACACCGCGGCGAGGATCCCGACGCTGACCCTTCCCCCTTCGGTTCGGGTGCCGGGGGTGGGACTGCGGGCGGCGATCAGCGAACCGAGGACCGTGCCCGCGGCCAGGCACGCCAGCAGGGCCATCACGGCCGCCATCGTGAACTCGCCCCAGTTCACACTCACCGAGTAGTACACACCGAGCGTCCCGTGCCGCTCAGCGGTCAGGAGACACTGCCAGATCAGAGCCAACGACGCGAAGCCGGGCACCGCAATCGCCGCCGCCCGACGCACGGGCGGCACCGGCACCTCCACCCGCTCGACCGCGCCGGCATCGACGGCGCCGACGTCCGCGGCACCCCGGACCGCGACCAACCCGGGCTCGGGCATGACCGTGGGGATGGCACCCGTGTGCTCAGCGATCACCGTCGCCAGCTGCGGCAACTGGGCGCTGCCGCCAACACAGTAGACACCAGCGAGGTCGGCGACAGTCAGCTCAGCGGCGGCGACCGCCTCCTGGGTCAACTGCGCAACGCGCCACGCCACCGGCCGGACGGCCTCGTCGAGCATCGCGCTGTTCGCGACCACCGGTGGCCGGTCCGGAAGCGGAACCGTGACAGCCGGATGGCTCACCAATGCTTCCTTGGCCACCCGAACGCTGTCCGTCACCGACGCGCGCGACGCGCCCTCACCCGCTCCCATCGAAGCGCCGATGAGGGCGTCGGCGAGCCCTTGATCGACTGCCGCGCCGCCAGCAGCCGAGTCGGCGAGGGTCGCGAGAACCTCGAACCCGGCCGGCCCTCGGCGGAGCACCGTCACCTCCGCGCCCGCGCCAACGTCACACACGACAATGAACGCACCGACCGGCACCTGCACACCAGTGGCCAGCAGATACTCCGCGACCGCCACAGGGGCCTCCACCAGACGCGGCTGCGGCAACCCCGCTCGGTGCGCGACCTGCCGCATCCAGGTCCGCCGCCGAGGCCCCCACCCCGCCGGCACCACCACCCGCACATCCCGCACCGGCTGACCAACGACCCGCTCGGCTTCAGCCGCGACCCTGCGCAGCGGCGACGCCGCCACCTCCAGCGCATCCACACCAGCGTCACCCGCCGTCGCATCCTCAACCGGATGGCGCGGCCCCGGAATGAACGCTCCATGCTGATCCCGTGCGGGCTGCCCCGCCGGCGCCGCCTGCCCGTTAGCGGGCACGTACGGCGCGCTGGGCAGGTGCGGAGCCCCGTCGAACGACAACACGTGCGCGCTGCCGTCGGCCCACGCCAGGACGGCTTGGGTGCCGGCACTGCCACAATCGATCGACAACCGCGCTTCCCCCGCCCCCATGCCCATAGTCAAACATGAGGATCAGATTCACGTCACCTGTCAATCACTCACGGCCAGCAGAGGTCATCTGGAACCGCACCAGCGTTACCGTCCACCGAACCGCCAAGGGACCTCATCGAGGAAATCCTCGTGCTGGGCCGCCTCCCACGCCTGCATGCTCGGATACCGGTCGCCGCAGTACCGCCGCCGCAGATGCTCGGTAAACCGCTCGCGCTCCTGGCCGTCCGCCAGCAAGAGCCCGCGATCATCAGCGCCTGCCTGAAGCAGGCAACTACCGTCCGGATTCACCGTCATGGTGATCTCGCCCTGTCGCGACACGGAAACACCGGCCGCGAGGTACGCGAAGTAGACGTACCGATAGTCGAACTCGTTGTGATGGCGGTGTATCCAGCTCAACCACTGGTCCACCTCGTCCAAGGTCCACCGGCCCATCGGATACCTCCCCACCACGCGTCGATGAAACAATGTTCGTCGATCTCGGCCGTGAACCCAAGACCACCGGATGTCGGATGCGTCCCGCGTCGCCCGCACCGTGGGCCGGCATACCCGCCCTACCACAGATGCGCCTGAGCGCCGCGTTATCCACAGGCCGCCGAGTTGTCCACAGGCAGGTCTATCGAGGCAACGTGTACGACGCGGTTGCTGATGAGGTGATCCCGGGCGTCATCGGGGCCGCTGCCGGCTCCGCCGAGAGGACAAGAGCATGACCATGCGCGGCAGACGTGGTGCCCCTCGATCGAAAAGGGCCGAAGGGTCTGGAACACCTTGCTCGGCTCGCTGGCGTGGTCACCGCAGTCGCAAGCCTCATCCCGGCTGTGGGCTGATGACGGCGATCGGGTTCACGATCGGCGGCTGGTGATGCCCGCGGTGGAGGTCTGGTTCCCGATGGCGGTCCGGTCGACGGCCGGTTCGCACCGGTCGAGATTGGTGAGGAAGCAGCACGGCTACAGGCGGGTGCCGCTCCTGCAGGTCGGCTACCACATCGGTACGGCAGACCATCCGACGAGTCGGTCGAGCACCGGTGTGTCCGCGACGGCGCCCAGAGTTGTCCGCCGGCGTACCGGCAACGGCGGCTGGCCATCCAGTGGCGACCGTGCGTTCGCGCCGGCCCTGCTAAACGACGCCTGCAACGTCCGCAACATGGTGGCGCACGGACTCGCCCACGACACCGGCCCCGCCGAGGCCGCCCTGGCGATCCGGGCTCGCGCTCTACTGCTCCGGCTCACCGCCGGGCCCACCTGGCCAAGCGTGACGCCGCGATGGTTCCGCTCCGCGCTTGCCACCCCCAGCGGCGCTGCGCCCCGCCGCTCGTGGCGCCGGCGCCACGGCGCGGCCTTCTTGGCTGCCCGTACGAACTATCCGGTGAGCAGCCGATGCGGTGGCAAGCAAGCCGCCACGACCGGCAGGTAGGCCTCTTCGAGGACGAGTCTGCGCCGATGCAACTTCCTCGTTAGCCCCCAGGCTTGCCCAGCTCGCTCGACTCTGACCAGTGATGCCTATGGCGCCACAGCTAGGGCGGCGAGGTCGCGTGGCGGCTTCCACGCGACCTGCTGGACGCTGCGCCAACACGCCTCCTTCTTGCACCACTCTGTGATGTTCGCCGAGTCGGGTGGGTCGATGACGACCTGGCGAACGAGCTCGGTGACGTTCGGGATCGCCGCGGCTACCGAGCTAGGCAGACCCTGTAGGCGCCACACTAGGTCCAGGTCGATACCCCCACCGAGCCGCTCCAAGATGAGGGCCATGACGTACGCGGCGGTCTGACCGGGGTAACCGCCCAGCTTCATACCCAAGACACGCAAGCGGATCCGTTGGAAGAGGATGCCCTTGGCGATGAGATGTTGGAAGTATCCGACGCTCGGCTCGTCCCGCTCGTCGAGGTTGCACTGCAGGGTCCACTCGTGGAAGCACTTCTCGGCACCGAGGCTGACCGTGTGAGGTTGCCGTAAGTAGGCCATCTCGTACTTGGCAGCGTCGGTCTTGCCGAAACGCTGGGCCGGGGGATGCTCCTGCTCGAACCTACCCAGCTGGCCCCTTCCGCGCAGCCTGCTGCGCTCTACCTGGTACTGGCCCCGGACGCGTTCGTAGTACCAGCGGGTCTGGCGGGTGGAGCCTCCGACCGCCGGTGCCCACACCGCTCGGGAGACGCGTTCGAGACCTACGTGGAAGGCACCATTGGCCTCGAAATCCGCGGGCCGGATGGCGTTCTGCGAGTTGGCGTAACGCGATATACGCGGCACCAGTTCGTCGAGCATGTCGGCCGGCACAACCGTGATCTTCGCCATGACGTGGACGTCGCTCAGGTCCGCCTTGAGCGTGGCCGCGTGGTGTAGTGAAGCAGTGGTCTGACCGCCGTTGACGATCTGCAAGTCGTGCAGCCGTGTGAGCACGGTGGCTCCGTCGACCGTTCGGACCGCGACGTCGGTGGCGGTGGCCGAAATGCCGTTGTTGTAGGCCAAGAAGCGGCCGGGGGCCGTACGGAGGGTCGTGTGGATCTCCTTGTTCACGCGTCCGCGCGCCTGCAGGTAGGCGCGGACGTTGCGCTGCAGCAGTCGGCCGCTGTGTTGCTCGTAGAGATCGGCCAGCAGCTGCCCTGGCAGTACGGCGAGCAGGCACCGATAACCATCAGACTGCTTCGGTGACTCCAGTACCGGCACCACCTCGCCCATCGCCTCAAGGTCGATGACGATTTCCTCCTGCACACGTCCCGAGGTTGCCAGCCGGTGCAGCCGGGTAATGTCCCAGACGTCGTACGTGGCGGGTAGTCCAGCTACTGTTCCCGCATCGAGGCGGTCGAGCGTGGTGCGCCCGTCGGTGACGAGCAGTATCCGAACTTTACGAAGCTGTTGCCACTCGGCGTGGATCCTCTGCGCCATGTCGTACGCGGGTGAGGACTCCTCCATCCGCCGGTGCAGGCCGTCGCGGCAGGCCTCGGCGAACGCGGCAGCACGGCGGAAGAGCTGATCGACCTGGCTTCTGGTGACTGTCGTGGCTCCCCGATCGGTCGCCCTGGTCACCAGATCGAGAACCGAGCCATCCTGGCCGATGTGGTACCCGGCGATCTCGAGCGACGGGCGGCCCGTCTGCCGCAAGTAGCAGACGTGCAGATCCTCCAGTGCGCCGTCGGCCATCAGTCGCTCGCCAACCACGCGTACGAACATGTCACCGTTCATGCTCTCGGGTTCGAGGGCCAGCCGCTGGTTGACCTCGACCCGAAGGTCCTCGGCGAAGTCCGCAAGGTGCGTGTTGCCGGTCACGGCACCTCCTCAGGGGTGTGCTGACGCAGCAGCTGTGCCAGGTCGCGCTCGGTGAGGAGGAACGGGGCGCATTGGTCGAGTTCCACCGAGTAGCTCACCGAGCGGACCCCGGTGGGAACATCGCGGGAGGTCAGGCGTGGAAAGCCTGGAACCACTTGGTAGCAACGTCGCGCCGTGAGACCGTAGCGCTCACGCTCGTACTGGTGGCGGTGCACATCGAGCCAACCGGCGTGCAGCAGGCGTTCCTCCAGCAACAACCGGTACCCGGCCAAGGCAGGGTCGGCACGCACAGCATCGATGATCTCGGGCAGGGTGACGCCCCCGTCGAAGCCGGAGCGCACGCTCTGGTGTACCAGGCACAGGAGGTCGATATCGGCGCTGTCGAGTTGGCGTTCGTTGCTAATCCGGCAGTGTTCCGGATCGCGGTACGACACACACTTGACCTCCAGCGCGGCGCGGCCGTGCCGGAAGTCCTGTGGGGCGCCCGTCGGCCCCACCCACGCCTGCAGGGCCGCCGGCCCCCAAGCGGGCAGGGCGATCTCGCGAAGGGCGACGAGTTCGCCGAAAAGGCCCAGCTGAGCCTGCGCCGAGAGGCCGGTGTTAAGTCCGGCCGCCAGCATCTTCTGCCAGCACCGAATGCGGTGTATCAGCGCCGCTGTCGGCTGGACGGCGGCGGTACCTGCGTGGTGGACGAGGTCGGCCACCAGAGTGCAGAACAGCTCGGCCTCGACGGTCGGCTCGGCCTGCACCCGGACGGTTCCTCCCTGGGTGCTGCACCTGAGCCCAGCGGTGTTCAGTAGCTGCTGGTCGTCAACGGCGTCAGCGGCGGTGACGACCAGCGCTCGCGTCCGTTCGGGCAGCGCGACCTCGACGTGGATGTCGAGATGACGCAGATCGGCACGCAGTCGGCGCCGCAGGACGCCGGGTTGGTCGGGGGGCGCGAGTTCCATTTGGGCGAATAGGCGAGCGATCTCGTCAACGGTGGGTGCGGTCACTCGAGATCGTCCTCGGACTGGCCCAGTTCCTCGGCGCGGAGGCTCTTGGCGAGGTTCTCGATGAACACGTTGTTGACCTTGTACTGCAGGCGCTTGGCGTTGTCGGACCGCGGGAACGGAACCGCGAACCCAATCAGGAGGTCGTCGTCGTGGTTGGTACCCGGGTCGACGCGATAGACCACGAGCAGGCCCTCGGCGGGGTCCCGCATCCTGCGCAGTACCTGTCCACTGGGGCGTTTCACCGTGGTCTGGTCTCCGGCGAGTGCCTGAGTACGTTTCTTCGCGACGGCGAGCTGCTCGCCGTCGAATCCGATCGCCTCGTCGGTGGGGCTGACCAACACGCCGACCTCGTGCTCCCTGCACCTAGCGGGGTCGCTGTTGGTGGTGTTCTTCCGGGTGATGCGCCGTAGCTCGACGCCGTCGATGGTGTCGATGGTGTCTGCCTTGCCGGCGACGATCGCGACGATCCACCGGGTCAGCTCACCCTTGCTCTCCTGGGCCTCGATGTACTCGACGAGGACCTTCGGGGTGGCCTGGACGTTCCGGGGCGACGCCCGGAAGTCGTTCAGGAAGTCCTTGACGACGGCAGCGGGCACCTCGGAGCGGAAGTAGCCTCGTTGACCGCGGGGGCGTCGTTCGACCGGAAGCTCGAGACAGTTGAGGGTGTTCTCGACCAGCCGGTCGAACACCGTCTTGTTGGCTGCCTTGGTGACCGGGTCGGAGAGCATGACGAGTGTTTCGGGTCGCTCACCGGAGAAGGTGAAGGACAGCGTGGTGGCAGATCGTCGCTTGGCCGCGGCGGTGACCTGGAGTTGACCGTATCCATCTTCGATCTTGAGTCCGACGTCCCTGGGGGTGTCGCCGTTCTCCGCCACGGTGGCGACCACGTCCATGAGGTTGCGGTTGGCGCGGGTGATGTGGACGTAGTAGTCGACCAGTTCCTGGGTCGTGTACAGGCGGGTGACGTCCAGGTAGCCGGGCCGATAGCCGAACCAGCGGCCCATCTGCAGCAGCGTGTCATAGGCCTTGGACGCGCGCAGGTAGTAGGAGACCGTCAACCCCTCCAGCGTGAGACCCCGGGACAGTTTGTCGCCCCCGACGGCAACGACAGTCACCGGCGTGGACCCGTACTCGAGTACGTCCTGCGCGGTGCCGTTGATCGCCTTCACGTTGCCCGCCGCCTCGGCGAGCACCTCGGGCAGGATCTCCTGCACCTCCTTGAGGACCACCGGGTCGCCCACTGCGTCGCCTAGGTTATCGCGGGCGGCGAGGTCGAGGTGCACGGGAACGAAGTCCTGCTTCCAAAGCTTGGACAGGCGTCGTCGCAGCGCCGCACCGGCCGTGCCGTGGTCCCCCCACGTGTCGCGCATGTGCGCGAGGTGCTGACGGACCTGGTTGACGACAGCGGTCTGGATGTCGGTGAACCTGGTGACATGGATGAGCATGGAGTTGTGGTCGGGCCGCCCGCCCGGTCGGGCGGCACGGACCTTACGCACCGCGGTGGCCAGCACGAAGGCGTCGATCGCGTTTACCAGTGAGGCAGGCAGCCGGGCCGGTGGCCGGTGTCCGCCCTTGTGCTTGTCAGGCATCCACGTTTCGTGGTCGTCGACGACGCTGATGATCGGTAGGGGCTGACGAACCTCGTCGGCGGTGGCGTCCTCGAGCCCGAAGACGGTCTCCGGGCCGCAGTAGTTCGTCGGCGGTCGCAGTGCGAGGACCAGGTGGCGCGGAAACAGATCGGGACCGTGCTCCGGATGGTCGGTGTCGTGCGGGATGAAGATGTTGCCGAATGGGGTGGCCGTATAGGCGAGGTAGGCCCTCTTGTCGAACAGGCCGAGCAGGTCACGGATGGCGGCGTTGATCGCGGTGGGGTCGTGCTCGGGGTCGCTGTGCGTCTTCTTGTCAGGAGTCTTGCGCGTATCGATCGATGCGTCGTCGGCCTCATCGTCGATGAGCAACAGCGGCAGGTCGGCCAAGGCGCCGTCCTTGTTGAAGTTGGCCAACCAGCCGGTCAGGTTCTCCAGGATGCTCTTGTACTTCTTGACAACGATCAGAACGCGGTTCTTGCGCAGGTCGACGGCGGTGCTCTGAGCCACTGCCTTCTTGAAGTCCGACTCGGTGGTCGTCAGTGGGAAGCACTGCACGGGATGGCGGAGGCCTAGGGTGCCCACGCCGATGTCTCCGAGTCCCGCACCCTCACCCCGGGTGCGGGTGACCCTGGTGTTGAACCCGAGGAACTCCAGATCCAGCCGTGCCTGGGTCTGGGTGCGCAGGCTCTCGTGTCGCCCGGCGAGCACGATCACCACGTGGTAACCGGCGTCCACAGCCTTGCAGATGGTGCCGGTGTAGTTAGCGGTCTTGCCGGACTGCACCTGCCCGTAGACCAACCCGTAGAAGGCCCACGGGCCGGCGCGTTCTGGGTCCTCCAAGCGGTCGAGGATCACATCGGTCGCCTCGTCCAGGGCCTCCACCGGCTGGGGTTTCCAGCTCCGACGGGACGCGAGCCAGGTGCGGTAGCGGTTCCAGTAGTCGAACGAGATCTTCTCCCGGCGCTCCGGGTACCACGGTTGGTGGGCGTCGGGATTGGTCACTGCTACCGGGCGAGGTACCCACACGTCGAATCGCGACTCCAACTCCTCGACGAGCCGGTCAACATCGACAGGACCAATCACGCTGGCAGGCTTCGCGGCGGTCTCGGCCGCCTCGCGGATCCGCTCGATCGTCCGATCGGTACGGGGCTGGCTCAATAGAAGCTTCTCGGCGACGTCGAGGGCCATCGTGAACGGATCAATGTGCACCTGCTGCTCCTTCGGCGTCCAGGGCGCGGTCGAGCGCCTCGGGGAAGCGATTGAACGGCTCGGTCGACCGGAGGGCGGCGACAACAGCCTGCCGGCTGTGCGGTTCGTGGGGTAGCGCGGCGATCGCGGCGCGGAAGAGTGCGGCCACCTCGTCTTGGCCAGCGCCGTCGAGAGGTGCCTGCGCCGCGCGGTCGGGAGCGGCCGTCACCTCGGTAGCGATCAGGCCGACGGGCAGTGCTTCCTCCACCAGTCGTAGGGCCACCTCTACAGCCGCCTTTTCCTGGGTTGCCAGTGCGGCTGCGACAACTGGGTGGTCCCGGTTGATCTGGTAGCCGATCTGGCCCCGCCGGCTGCGCTGTTGCCAGACGAAGGTCAGTGCACCGCTGTCCCTCCGGCTGGCGGGAACCACCGACGTGCCACGGTGGCGGAAGACCTGCTCGGAGCGCGTACGTGTGAGCACCGCGATCTCGCGTAGCCGGTCGCGTAGTACTGGTGGCGGGCTGACCCGGGCCTTACGGATGTCGACCTGCCAGTAGTGGTCGTCGTCGCTGGTGACCTCGACCGCTATGCGTGCGAGCTGGCACTGCGGCGTGCGGCGCAGGCCGGCGAGTCCGAGCCAGCCTCCCAGCGTGAGGAGACGGTTGTTGCGGTAGACGTAGAAACCCTGGTGCGAGCTCCAACCCGAGGCACCGGTGGCTGCCAGGGTCTCGACGTTGGTAAGCCGGGAGGGGTGCGGAAGGACGTAAGGTGTCACGCCGGCGGTCGACAGCCCGCCCTCCACCAGCGCGGAGCCGAGGTCCTGGGTCGCTGGGTGCGCCGTCAGAAAGGGGTCCCAACCCCGCACCCGTTGGCCACCGACGGTCAGGCGGAGGCGTCCGTCGCGCAGGAAGCGACCGAACACCGCCGCCAGGTGGTCGCGCACGCCGGCCATGCCGTCGGTCAGCTGACTCCCGTAACCACAGCGGTCGAGGTCGCGCCACAGCACCATCGTCCCCGGGGACGCCATCCCGAGTTGCTCTGCTATGCGTAGCGCCTCGTCATCAACCCAGTCGAGGACGTACCAGTCGCCCCGCTCAGCAACGAATCCCAGATCCCAGGTGCGGGCAGCCATGGCGCCGGCGGCCGTGCGCGTGAGAACGGTGAGCCTGCGGGCCTGCGAGAACGAGGCGGTCTTCAGCCCGAGGCCGAAACGGCCCAGGTCCCCGCGTGGGCGCGGCGCCAGAGGTCCATCCACGCCTAGGTGCATGGCCCGGTGGAGCTGCTCCTCGGTCATGCCCCTGCCGTCATCGACCACAGCCACCCAGCCGGTTCCCCGATCGGCGTTGTACTCCACGCTGACCGAGCGGGCGCCAGCGGTCACAGAGTTGTCGACCAGGTCGGCAATCGCGTCCGGTAGGTGGTAACCCAGGGCGCGCAGGGACTCGATCAGAGCAGCGGCGTTGGGGGGTGCGTGCAGTGCGCGCGGCTCGACCGTCATCGGTGCCCTTCACTCGTGTTACAGGGCGCCAGCATACGACCTCTCTCCGACGTTCTCCGTCCCACGAACGGGGCGAGATCACCGCGACCTGGTGAGGTTGGGGGCACCGGGCGTGCCGGCGGACGGACCGCCTACAGTGGCGAGACCGGCGAGACCGGCGGGCGCCGACGAGGACGACCCGGACAGCGCAGCGCTGCGACGTGACGAAAAGCGATCATCGTCGTACAGTGTGCCTGACCGGTCGTTCATACACACGTGCGACCGAAATCTGCGTGAGGTACCGATTGGGGGGACGGCGTCCGGGTGGCCACCTACGGTGTGAAGCTGCAGCGGAGCGACGACCTTCGACTCCTCCCTCGCGAGGACAGCTGCAGCCTGGAGTCATTCCCGCAGTGGTGTGAACAACGGCTGGCTGCGGGCGGGCGCCTCGCGGTCGACCTGTTCTCCGGGGCCGGCGGATTGAGTCAGGGCCTGACCGACGCAGGGTGGACCGTCGCCGCCGCCGTGGACCACGACCGCAAGGCACTGGACACTCATCGGGCGAACTTTCCAGGGCTGGCTCTGGACGTCGATCTCGGCGATGACGTCGCCCGGGCAGGTCTCGTGCGACTCCTCCGAAAGGTCAACATTGACCTCGTGGCCGGAGGGCCGCCCTGCCAGCCGTTCAGCCGGGCGGGGCGTAGCAAGATTCGCAGCCTGGTCGAAGCGGGCAAAAGAGACGAAAAAGACCACCGCAAGGAACTGTGGCGTGCCTTCGTCGACGTCGTTCTCAAGGTCCGCCCACGAGCGGTGCTGATGGAGAACGTGCCGGACATGGCACTTGGCGATGAGATGTTCGTGGTGCGAACCATTGTCGCAACGTTGGAGCAGGCCGGTTACCGCACGCAGGTCCGGCTGGTCGACGCGTGGCGCCACGGAGTTCCCCAACACCGCCAGCGGCTGATCCTGCTCGCCCGCCGAGACGATGGGGCGTTCACCTGGCCGGAGGAGGCCGAGCACTTCACGACTCTGCGAGAGGCCATCCATGACCTGCCGCGGCTACAGTTGGGCACTGGCGGACGCCGGATGGAGCACAGGTCAGAGCATCTGAGCCCATTCGCCCAGCGCATGCGACGCAATGCTGAGAACGGGCTCGTGTTCGATCACATGACCCGCCCCGTCCGGGATGACGACCGCAAAGTCTTCGCGCTGATGACGTCGAAAACCCTCTACTCCGCCATCGACCCGAGCCTGCGTCGGTACACCGCCGACACCTTTGATGACAAGTACAAGCGCCTGGACTGGGACGACCGGAGTCGGTCGATCACCGCGCACATCGCCAAGGATGGCTACTGGTACATCCACCCGGAGGAGCACCGCACCCTCACCGTCCGTGAGGCAGCACGCATCCAGACGTTCCCCGACAGCTTCCGTTTCGCCGGAACCCGCAGTGACGCCTTCCGGCAGATCGGCAACGCCGTACCACCGATGCTCGGTGAGGCCGCCGCGCTGGCGCTCATGGCTCAAGAGGAACCGTCAGACGACGAGCACCGCGAGTGGGGTACGGTCCGCAAAATTCTCGCTCAGCACGCCACCCGACAGCGTCTGGGCGATCACTGGTACCTGCTGCCTTCGCAGGGTCGCCCACCGGCCCTGGCGGCGCTGGTGGCGATGATCGGTGGTCAGCCTGGACTGGGCGCCACACTGGAACCCTTACGAGACACAGCTCCCCTGACGCGGCAACTGCTGGAACGCGTTCTTGACGGTAGAACCACGTCAAGGCTTCGTAACGCCGTTGAGCGGCTCGCCCCGCTGCTGGACGACCCCGACATCGCTCACGACCCCGACCATCTGGAGATCAAACTCGGACTGCGGGCAGCCGAGACAGACCTCTTCCGGCTACTCCTCGGCGAAGACCGCCTGGTACCCAACCAGACGGCGACCCGCGTGGCAGCACGAGTGGTCGGCAGCGACTCACACACGACGAACCGACTCACCGCCGGCAGGCTCGACCTTGCGCTGCTCGTCGGGTCCGGGGTGCACGCAGCATCGCGCATGGCGGCCGTGCGACTACTGGGAGCTACCGTTTGCCGGACTGAGCCCAGCAGGCAACTCTGTCGAACGTGCCCCCTTCGCAACAACTGCCACTTCGGCGCGCGCTTCGTCAGCTCTGGAAAGCCCGCTGCACCTGTCGGGCCGCAGCCATCACATCAGCTTTGATCTCACACTCCCACAGTCGCACCACGCGCCACCCCGCATCGGCCAGGGCAGCATCGTTGCGGCGGTCCCGCTCCTGGTTGTCACGCAGTTTCTGACGCCAGCGATCCGCATTCGGTCCTCGGAAGGCCTGCGGTCCGTGCTGGGGACAACCGTGCCAGAAGCAGCCGTCAACGAACACTGCCAAGCGTCGCCCCATGAACACGAGGTCAGGTTTGCAGCGGCCGACAACCTGTCGCTGTAGCCGGAAACGCATCCCGAGGGCGTGCACGGCGCTGCGGAGGGCGATCTCTGGTCCTGTGTCGCGTACCCGGCGCCCGCGCAGATGTGCGCCGGCCCGGGTCGAGACCCAACCCCGAGCGTCAGTGCCGCTACCAGAGCCCGCCTGCCCCATGCCACCAGGATAGTGATCGGCATGGCCGACCGCCCGGCCGCCACATGGAGCCTGAAGAAGCCTTCCCAAGGCAGACCAAAACCGGGCCGGCTTCCGGCCACTTCTCAGCAGGTCGTCGCAGTCCTGCTGGCGACCCGGTGATCCGAGCGGCCAAGAACCTCCCCAAGGCTACGACGGGCAGGGCTGCCAGGAAGAAGCGTCTAATGACTCGCCAAAGGCTCAGCAGTTGAACAGTGACTGCTGCCCGTCCACTTCGACGCGATCCTCCACGGGTTGTTCATCATTCGAGGACGGCCCCCAGCACAGAGGCGGTGGCGGATCGTGTTCAGCCTTGGCCAGAATCGCCGCGGCCAAGTCCATCATCTCCTTGATCGACCGCGCATGGATAGTCAGAAACTGCGGACGCAGGTCATCGAGGTCGAATCCGCAGGACGTGCTCTCGACCAGCGGCTGCAACCAGTCCGCGTGCGCTCGGTCGATGGCGGCCACAACCACCGGCCGCTCGGCCCAGGATCGCTCGGCGTGGCTGCGGCAACTGGCAGCCGGCACGCACCCGATCGCCGCCAATGCATACGTTAGCCCGGCGACCCCAAGTTCAAGGTGACACAGACTGACCGCGTCGACGTCACCATGTTTGGCAAGCGCGGCCATGCCTGCCTCATCCTCGGGATCCTCGGACGGGAAATCAGGGTTGTGTGCTTCGATCAACCGGGCGAAATACTCGAACGTCGTAGCATCGTTCGCCGCGGCGTCGACTGCAGTTGCCGCAGCCCGTTCGTCGGCTACCACATGGGCCGCTTCCGAGAACGGCACATCGAATATCGCCCATACGCCTTGGAAGAATCCGATGCCCTCTTCATGGATTTCGTCTTCCGCCGGCATCCAGAACGGTGCATTCTGCGGAAAAGCTGGATCAAGCTGGATATGGGTGTAGGGGATCAACCGCATCTCCTCTCGAAGCCTCGAAGCAGTCAACCACTTTGAGGGCGCAGAACGCAGTTTGCGGCGGGGGACTCGTACGAGTCAGAGGGATGATGGCTCCCCGCCCCGCCATAGTGGCGACGCCAGCATGCTCCCATCGCCGGCAGGCATCTCGGACACGATATGCGAGCCCCCGGCGACATCACCACCCGCTCTTCGTTACAGGTCAAGTTGCGCGATCTGCGGCCCACGGCCGTTTGCCCGCCAGCCGAGGCGGGCCCGAAGATGATCCAGCGCGACATAGGGCCGCCGACGCAGAGCCAGGTGTCTAGCTAGGCGAACAACGCGGTGGCGACGTCAGGCGCGAGCGGTATGCCGGCGCGCCAGGCGTCGGCCGCAGTCTTGATCTCTTTGTGGGCGATCACCGAGCCACGGCCGTCGAGAAGACCTGTCAGGGTGACCCGGAGCGTCACCCGTGCCAGATCGCGCCCGAACGACGCGACAGTGTCCACGGCATCCGACGAGGCTGGGCCACCATGGGCGAGCGCGTTCCGCAGCCGCTGGAGGCGATCGACCTGCGAGGTCCAGTCCACCTCCAACTGGCTGCACCACTTCTCCAGTGTCGCGGTTGTTGCCAGCCGGTCGGCGAGGGTGGTCAACCGGCGACTGGTTCGAGTGTGAACCGGGTGCATCGATCGGAGGGCGGGCAGGGCCGCCAAGGCGTGGTCCAGGTGACTGGTGTAGGCACCTCGACCACGGTGCACTTGGAGCTTGCCGCGGAGGCTGGTCATCTGCGCGCGGTGCTCGGGCGCGACGGCGTACGGCTCACCGGCAGCTTCGATACACGTATTGAATAGGTGAGCCCGAATCCGGCTTCTGATCCACTGCTGCTTCCATGTGCATGTGAGGAACTCGTACCACTTGCCACCGCCGACAAGGGAAGCGACCCACTCCACGACGCGTACGTCGAGAACGACGCGGGGTAGGTTCGACTGCTCCCCAGCCTCCTGCCACCACCGCACCAGGTTGATCACCTCGTGCAACTCTTCCGGCACCGGCGAGAGCCGCGCCCCCAGCGTGACGGAGAGATCCTCCAGCACATCACCGGTCGGATCTTCATGCGGCACCACCTCAGGCTCCCGCTTCGGTGCAGAAAGCAGGGGCATGCCGGTAACACGGCCATCGACTGCGTGGATGTAACCGCTCCACGGAGTCCAGTTGTGGGTACCGGTGTCGAACTTCGCGACCGCAACGGTCGCGTGGGCGAGGTCCGTGGCGCGGCGGATCGGATCAGCGAAGCGCCCATGACCCAGATCGACACGGGCGAAGACGAGACCGTCGTCGGCGGGGATGTCCTCAGGCCTCAGCCACCCGTCGGTGCGCCGGAGCTCGGCAGGCACCCACTCCTTTCCTGGCCCGCTCATGCCGATCATGGCCTGCATCATCGGCGCGCAGTAGAAGGTGACCGGACCCACGGCGAAGTACGAGGTGCCGATGTGGGCCTGGCCGAACGCGAACCATACGACGTGGTGGCCGCCCTGCGCACGGTGGGCGATCAGTTGCTCACACAGTGCGAGTCGCGCGGCTTCGTCCAGCCCGGCCGCCTCATCAAGACCTGGCCACGTCGCCACGTCGTCCCGATCGAGATCACCGATGTGAACACGGGCCTCGGTCACGAAGGCGGCGCTGTCGTGTAGTACGCCGGTCAGGATCCGCCCGGTGATGCGGAGGCTGATCTCGGCATTGGACAGCAGTGAGCGGAACAAGTCGCGGCGGCTGCCGAGGTCGTCGGCGGAGATTCCGCTCGTCCGGCAGGCGTCCACCAGGTCGCGCCAGGCCGCCACAGCTACCGCCGGCTCCGTAAGCCGGGCCAGCAGCTTCTCTACCGTCACCTTTGGCGCCGGCACCCCCGCCAACCACCCGCCCACCGCGCCGTCGACTTTTCCCTTCTGCGAGACGATCGCGATGAGCCGTCGGGCCTGGTCGTCCACATCGAGGAGATCTTGGCCCAGTTCCGTCCGCAGATGCTGGCCGCACCTGCCGGCGGCAAGGCGGAGGTCTTCCATCGCCGACCTCCACGGTTGCTTCCGCTCACCGCTGAACGGCCCGGTGATCCAGCTTCGAACCTCCGAGAGTGCGAGCGGCAGAGCTACAGCGCCGGCTCGGCCCCACGGCTGGCCATCAGAACGGGTCCACCAACCAACCGCGTCGTGCAGCTCATCGACCCAGCTCGGCGGGAAACGGAACGCAGGCCCGGAAGGAAACACAGAGGCAAGTATCTCAACGCCCGAGGCCCGTCGGGGAGTGGGGCAGCCCGGCCCAGGAGGCTGTAGTCGATGACCTCGCCCCCGTATGCGCGGATCCAACCCGCGTGCGGACGGGTGGTGGCGGGGGCCCATCGGATGCGGATCCACGCCGCCCGGTCGGTGGTGTCAACGCCGGCTGAACTTTCAGGCGGAGCCGACAGGTGGCGGCCTTCGTGAGTGAGCCGGTATTTCAGCCCTCGTCGGCCCGGGGTGCTTACCCCAGCCGACGAGCGCCCTTCGGTGAGTGCTGCAGCGAGGGAACCGCACGGTGGGCATGTCATGCACAAAAATAAAGCGGATGCGCTAGAGTCCTGGCTGGATCTGAAGTGTCAGTCTCTCTGGAGGGCTAGTTGAGCGAGGAATCGCCGGTCTCGGCCTGGGCGCGGTCACACTTCGGGCAGGACGCTGAGGTGGTGCGGCGTGGCCTTGTGGAAGGGCTGCACCACGCGCAGCAGCGGGCTGTGTTGATCCAGGAGATGTCGGGTCTACCGTCCAAGCAGCCGTACGGCGGTATGTGGCCGGCAACGTACAAGTCTCTGGAGGAGCAACTTGTAGGCCTTGAGGGGGCGTACAAGTTCCGGCCGCCGAATGCCTCGTACAACCTGATGGTCGTCCGAGAGCGGCTGTTGCTGCCCTTCAAGCTCGCCGACAACCTGAACGTGCCGGTGAAGCAGGCCCGCTTGGCGACGAAGATCGGCCTGAACCTGTCGCTTGCGCTTTCCGCAGCGCAGCCGCCGGATGACCTGCTGAGCCTTCTGGTCGAGGACTTCGACTTCGACCCGGTCGCAGTGGTCAACGAACTTGTTCACCTGAGCCCCGCCACCAAGATCATCTACGTGCCCTACGTTGCTCACGCCGATGCCGGCCTGCTGAAGTCCTGGTGGGGTGAGGGCCTCATGCAGTCCGACGGCACGATCGCCTGGCTTGTCGGCCAGCCGGAGGAGCTGCCAGCGGCTAAGGGCGCCACGCCGGAAGGCTCGACCGGCGCGTTCTCGGGGCTGGCGAAGGTTGGAGGCTCGGGGCGAGCCTTCGACGAGGGTGACCTGCCCGCGCTCGACTTCCCGACGCACTCGCGTCCGGTAGAGGCGCCGACGGCTGAGCGGGAGCCGGAGCCGGGAAAGCCCTCCGCGAACGACCGCGATGCGTAAGCACGAACAACTCCGACTCATCACACCGATTGTTGCCGCTGGTGGGACGGCAACGCCCGCCGCCATCGCCGACGGATTTGACCCCGGCCGGCTGACCCAGGCCCGGCAACTCGCAGCCATGACCAAGAAGGCACTCGCCGACCGGATCGGCATCACGGCAGCGGCCATCGGACAGTACGAGCTCGGACTAACCAAACCCCGACCCGAGTTGATCGGGCCACTCGCCGCAGTCCTCAGCGTGCCCCCGCCGTTCTTCCTCAGAGGCCGCCCCCATGCCCGCCTCGACGCATCTATGGCTCACTTCCGCAGCTTGCGAGCGACGCGGGCATATCAGCGAGCGAAGGCGATCTCCTTCACTGAACTGGTGTGGGAACTGACCTACGCGCTGGAGAAGCGAGTCCAGCTTCCCTGGATCGACCTACCCGGCTTCGCCGGCGGCGAGGTGCACTCCGGGACCGAACTTCCCCGCGATCCAGCCGCCGCGGCCCAAGCGCTACGCGCCCACTGGAAACTCGGCAACGGGCCGATCAGTCACCTCGTCCGTCGGATGGAAGCCCACGGCATCGTCACCGTCACTCCACCGGCTGACGACGACGCCACCACCGTCGACGCCTTCTCCACCTCACGCCTCCCCCGGCCGATTGCGGTCTTAACCCCGAATCGCGCAAACAACGTCTACCGCCATCGTTTCAGTGCCGCCCACGAACTCGGCCACCTCGTACTCCATGGCGACACCGCGCCCGGTGACATCCAACAGGAACGTGAGGCCGACACCTTCGCGGCCGAGTTCCTCACGCCCCGCAACAGCATCCTGCCCGCCCTCCCCGGCCGCGCCGACCTCGGCAAACTCGTCGAGCTTCAACGCGAGTGGGGAGTCTCGGTCAAATCGCTGCTGTACCGATGCCGCGAGCTGGGGCTGCTGTCCGACTCCGCCTCCAGCCGTGCACACCAAAGACTGCACCTCTTGGTCGATCAGCCAGGCTTCCGTGCCGAACCCGCGGCTGCCTATCCGGGTGAGCAGCCGGCTATGCTCAGCCGAGCTTTCGACCTGGCTACCGGCAACGGCCTGACGATGCAGGTGCTCGCCGAAGAGCTCGCGTGGCCGCTGCCCTGGGTGAGAATGTTGCTGGGCGTAGCCGACCAACGACCGGTCCTCAAACTGGTGCGGTAGACGATTAATCTCGTGCGACAGCGTCGGCGGCGATCGCGTGGTGATCCGTGGGTGATCGGATGTCGACGACCGTTGCAGCACAGCGGGAACCAAGCACGGCACACCGGGCGGATCGTCACCAGCCACTCGATCGTCGATCGAGTGGTCATCGATGACGGTCCGTCGCTGGGACGAGATCAGGCCCGCCGGTTAGGGCAGCCGCCGTTCACGGTCAACGCACTGGCCCTGCCCGGCATCGCGGCACCAGTGTGGATGTTCGATCCGGTCGCCGCCGCCCGGAAACGTGACGAGGAGGATCGCGTCCTCGGCTCGGGCTTCCATCACGTACTCCCGCAGGTACCAGTCTCCAAACAAGGCGTTGCAGGAAGGGCAACTGAAGGCGGTGTAGGAACCTCTGGCGGTAGCGCTGTAGCGGGATCCGATATTGGCGAGCGGCACGCCCAGACGATCCGCCTCCACCGCCACGCGGCGACGCACGTCGGGCCGGGCTTCCGGGCGGTCCTGTGCCCAGATCAACGCGTGGCGGATCTCGGCTCTCGTCCCGCACGGTCCGTCGATGATCTCCCGATCGACCTCCCAGAACAGCGAGACCCCGCCGCACCGATAGCAGGGGTACTCGAAACAGGACACCTGCGTGATGGCCGGCTGGCCGGTCGCCACGTGGTCACGGAAATCGATCCGGCCGGTGAGTAGACCGATGACGACGTCGGCCAACGGCATCGCGGTGCCGTTGACGACCGTGGTGACACTGTCGGCAGCGAAGGCGGTGTGAAACACGGGCAGGTCGCGACGTGGAAGCGGGACGCTGCGCTCGTACCGGGTAAACCACACGCCGTGGACACGGTCGGCGGCATACCGATGCTGACGGTGTTCGAACTGGTCCCGGGTCTGCGCGCTCCATTGGACTTCGAATGCGAACTTGCTGGTCCCTCCGGTGGCCAAAACGTCGGCGACCCAACCTTGTCCACGCGCCTCCGGTTCGGCGTCCCATCCGGCTGCCCGAACGGCCTGCACGATGATGTTCTTGGCGTGCAGGTGCTGACCGGTCTCGGCTGGATGGCTCGCGCAGTCACTCGCTGCCCTGTGCGCAAAATGCCGCACACCGCGCTTACTCGTGCGCAGGTACGCCACAGCACCGCAGTACGGCAGCCGCACGGAACACCGGCCCGCTCGAACGTCAGTCCGTAGCGACTGCCATCGCTCGTCGGACAGCAACGTGCTGACCGTCCGTACGCCATCGACCATCGCGAGAAGAGGCACAGGTACATGCTCGGTGCCGGGTACGACAGTTCCGTGTTGCTGTGCCCAGCGGTTGTGGTAGCTGCTACCGGCAACCATGGGCAGGGTACGTGCGATGTCTGAATCCCGGCCGGCCCGTTCGCCGCGACCACGTCCTTTCACGACGACCCATCGGCAACCCTCGGCTGGCTGATCCCTCGGCTCGTCAGCGTTGATGAGCAGAGACGTAGCGACGTGCTGTCGGCCGAGGGCGTGGGCGACCTGATGCCCTTGTCAGCCCCCTCGCGGCTCCCCGAGCACCTATAGGGAAGAGGCGACGACCGCGCAATGCCGCACCGCGACGCATCGGACGTCAATAGCGGCGCTAGAGGCTCCCCACTGTCGGCGCTCTTCTGCACATCGCCGTGGTGTCACTGGCCACAGGTCGCTTCCGACGCGGGCACAGTGCCGCCGACGCGATGTAGCGGCGAACTCGTTTGCCGATACGGTGAGCTGTCCGGATGATGCGAATGCCAACCCGTCGGCAGTGCAGGAGGCACGGTGCGCGCCACGTTGATGGATCGTGCAGACGGCGATCAGATCGACCTCATCCTGACGCATCCGGCGCACCAGCAGACCCTGCGCGCCTTGATCGATCTGATCCAGGCATTACGCGCCTGCCGCTCTGCCGAGGAGTTGTACCACTTCCAGAGTCGGCTCCGCGGCATGGTCCTCGACACCGAGCAGCGTCGCGCCGCGATCAGCCAGCAGATCAAACGACTGGATAGGCACCGCAACCTCACCACTGACGCGCCCGAACTCGGCACAGCCCTCGACCGCACCGACCGGGGATCCTGGGTATTGGAGAGCGACGTCTACGAGCGGATCTGGCGCCAGCTCAAGTCGATCGCGGACGCACTCGCCTGGAAAGTCTTTGGCTACCAGCGCAACATCATCGTGGCGCTGTCGCGCGCCGACGCTCCCGGCCCGATGTGCGGCAAGACCGGCCTGGCCGCAGAGCTCGAGGTCATCGAGACCGCGTGGCGCGAGAACCATGAGTTCGTGCTGCACCACGACCTGACCAACGTCATCCGTGTCGGCGACGTCACCGTCCTCGACCGTGACGGCTGGGCCTGGCTCCGCGAGATCAAGACCAACCAGCGGTATCGGGTCCCTGCCCAGGAGCGGCTGCTGGCCGACACCTCGCAGGTCCTCGCCGACGAGACCGGCAAGTTGCCCAGCGGCTACGCACCAGTGCGCACCACCATCGACTACCGCACCGACCTGGCGGGCCTGCGTGACATCCTCGGCTTGGCACATGCGCGGACGGGTATCGCCGGAGGTGTGGTCTCGTCCGGCCGCGCGGTCGTGGCGGCCAGTCAGTTCACCGCCTCCGGCCGGTACACCGCTGAGGAGTTCGGCACTCGTTTCGGCGCCGAACTCGCCCGGGTCCGTCGTCGCATCGGCGCCGACAACCCCGGGCACACGCTGACGCTGCTGAGCATCGACCAAGCCGGTCGTACCCTCGTGCGTCCACCCTGGGCGATCTACCCGATCGAGGCCGAGGTCGCGGCCAGCCTCATCGCCGACGGCATGTTCTTCGCCGTCTGCATGAACCCGAACAAGATCATCGACTCGTTGGCCAAGGCCGGCGTCGAAGCGTCCTGGCTGCAACGTCTCGACGGCACCGAAGATCCCTCGAAGCCGTTGTTGAACGTCGCCGTACGGTCGGGCGGCCGGCTCTGGTCGACGTCCCTGAACTTCGCCGCAATCGCGGAGCTGATGCTCGAGCTGATTGATCTCCGCACCTGGAGCCGGCAGGTCGCCGCGATGCTCAGCGGTGAGTTCGCTGCCGGCACGCGGCCCTGGCCGTGCTTTGCCAGGGAGGCCAGAGTCTGGGCGTGATTGCCCGGACGCCGGCTGTTTGGCTCGGTGCCATCGCCCGGCGGATGGGATCGGCTCGCGAAGAAGTGGCGATGGCATCGCCAGACAGGGTTAGGCCGTTGGATCAACGCTGAGCGTGTGTTCTCGGCGCTGCCGGTCAACAGGGTGAACTCGTGGTCTCCCTCGCCGTCGGGCGTCATGTCGTAGCCGGAGTACGCGCCGGTGAGCGCGGGTGGGGCGACGTAGCGGTGTGACGTGAGATGTACGTCCAGCCGTTGTCGACCAGCCGTACGTACGCGATGCCGTGGGCCTTGGCTAGGTCTAGGACACCGCTCTGGAATCCACTGGCGGCCACCACGACGGCCTTTTGGGCGCCGGTGGACCGAAGCTTGGTGAGAAGCACCTGAAATCGGACCGTTTGTGCGACGGGTGTTCACCACCAACGGCGCCTGACCTTGATCTCGCGTACCGGTATCTCGGAGGGGTGTAGGGGGCGTTCGACGACGGGGCGCATCATGTGGGGTGTGATGCGGTCGCGTTCGTGCTCCTCGGCGAACCGGGCGGCCTGTTCGTGTTCGCCAAGATTGTCCAGGGCCTTGAGGAGGTCGGTTACCAGGATGTCGAGGCGGTGAGTTTCGGCTTCGGCGGCGAGAAACCGTTCGTGGTGGGTGACTGCCCGGTGGCCGCACCACTGGCGCAGTAGTTCGTGACGGGGCCGGTCGTGGCGGCGGTACCAGTCGTACTCCCATTCCGGTGTCGTCGACCGGCTGTCGCGGCCGACGCGGTAGTCATCGCCGAACTTGCATTTGTGGCGGGACCGGGCTTCCTGCTCGATGACGAGGGCGAGGACCTGGGTCGGATGGGCACGGCACGCGGCCTCGACCAGCTGGAGGGTGCCGGCCGGTGACAGGATGGTCCGGCCGTCGTGGTCGAACCATTCAGCCGAGGCGAGGATGTAGTCGATCGGGCCGTCGATGATCTCGCATATTGACCCGTAAGGCAAAGGTGCCGTGGTTAGCCGGCTGCGTAGCGGACTTCTGGCTTGCCGAACAAGGCTTTCACGATGTTGGGTTGGTT
>NZ_JBNCKT010000058.1:0-36081 GCF_049841675.1 Micromonospora sp. DT4 | reverse complement strand
GAAATCCTTGTTCCGCAAGCCCGAAGTCCGCTACGCCGCCTCCTGACCATCAACTATTTGCCTTACGGGTCAATAACACCAGTCACCTAGCCAGCTCGCACCCGCCGAACGGAGACCGTGCTCCACGCCATGGTCGAACAGGCACGCAACGGCGTCCTGTCGGATGCAGGCGTCAGAACGGCGGTTCGTCGTCGAAAGGCACCGGGGCCGCACCCCCAACGGGCCGCCCGTCCTGCACGGTCGGCCCGGTGCCGTTCGGGCCGCGACGATCGGCTCCGGGCACCCCGCGCGGTACCGGGCGGGTCGGTGACGCGGTGGCCCACGGGTCATCCGGCCCGACCGTGCCGTTGCCGGCCCGCACCGTCTTTCGGACGGTGGCCGTCGCGTACGTCAGGTCCGGGCCGACCGCCTCAGCGGTGACCGCGAACGTCGACCGTTTCTCCCCCTGATCGGTCTCCCACCGCTGCTGAGCGATGGTCCCGGTGACGATCACCCGCACGCCTTTCGACAAGCTTTCCGCGACGTTCTCGGCAAGCTGACGCCACGCCGTGCAGTTGTAGAACGACGGCTCCCCGTCACGCCACTCGCCCGACGCCTTGTCGAACACGCGCGGATTGACCGCGACCGTGAACCTGGCCATCGGCACACCCGACGAGGTGAACCTCAGCTCAGGATCGTCAGTCAGGTTCCCGACCACGGTAATCGCCGTCGCGTTGAGCATCGATCATCACCCTTTCGTCCCTGACCCCCACCAACGCTGGAACTCACCAATAGCTAGCCGCGACAGCCGTTCTCGTCGAAGCCACCCACCCGCTGCCGCTTCCAGCAGGCGGGTCGAACGGATCAGCGTCAACGGCCCCGCGCTTGGACCAGCTGTCCCAGCCCGCCAACTCTTGATCAAAGCCGGCCGGTTACCGGGGGCCAACGTAGCCGGGATCGCCACCACGACAAACGTCGCCTCCCACCCAGAGCACAACCGTGCCGGTCAAGCCCATATCCGATGGTTTTTCGGCGCGTACTACCGGGACCCCCACAGCCTCATTGCCGGTTCGCCGCCGGCAGTGTTCGCACCTCAGCGCTCTCTGCGATGCTTCCTTCACGTTTCGTGTCGGCAGTGGAGGGTTGTGATGTGGCGGTGATGGGACGTTCTCACGCGTTGTCCGGGGCGGTGGTGTGGCTGGGCGGTTGTGCGCTGGCGGCGGGGCTGGGGGCGCGGCCGGCCGTGGGCACGGTGCTGGTCGGCGCGGCGGTCACCGCCGGCGGGGCGTTGCTACCCGACGTCGACCATCCCGGGTCGGTCATCGCCCGGTCGTTGGGGCCGCTGACCCGGCTGATCGCACGTGGCGCGGCGGCGGGAGCGGCGGCGCTGCGGACTGCCTCGTGCGGCTGCTGCGCGGGCCGGGGCGGGCACCGGGCGGTCACCCACACCTTCGTGTTCGCCGTCACCGCGGGTCTGCTGGTGTCGCTGCTGTGCTGGGTCGGTGGGGATGTCGCCGCGGCGGTTGTCGCCGGTATGGCCGCGGCGCTGGCGGTGCGGGGGGCGCTGCGTAGGCGCACCCGCGGGGCGTACGGGGCGGCGGGGTCCGGGCTGCTGGTCGGGTTGATGGCCGCGGCCCTGCCCGGCCCGGTCGCCGGATGGTGGTGGGTGGGCCTGCCGCTGGGGCTGGGCTGCCTGGTGCACTCCCTCGGCGACGCGCTGACCTTCAGCCGGGTACCACTGCTGTGGCCCATCCGGATCCGGGGCTGCCGGTGGGCACCGCTGGGCATGTGGGCGCCACTGCGATTCCGCACCGGGTCAGCGGCCGAGCTTCTCCTGGTCGTCCCAGCCTTGATGCTGCTGGGCGTGATCAGCGCGTGGGCCCTGATCACCCCGTAGCGGGGCCGCCGACTCTCGGGCTCGCCGGATGTTGTCACCGCCTGGTGATATCCATATATGCCGTTCAGTAGCGTGTCGATCACGGAGGGCCTCATGCCGCTCGTCAGTCCCCACAAGCGCGGCGGGAAGCCGGTACGCGGCTACTACCGCCTGAACTCGGTCTGGAACTTCTGGTTCGGGCTGATCCTGATGCTCTTCTTCTTCGCCTACGTCAGCAAGCGCCAGTAGCGCCCCCCGCGAGCAGCGCACCGGCCGGGTGCCGGACCACCGGCCCGCAGGACCTCCAACTGATCGCTGTGGGCTGAGAGAGACGGCAGCGTGGTCAGGCCCGGGTACGTGCGACCATCAGTCGTACGCCGACGATAGCGAGCGCGGCGACGGTGGCGAGTCCGGCGTACACCGCTCCGCGCCAGTCGCCGGAGCGGGCGAGGTAGAACCAGCCGAGACTGGCGGTGATCAGCAGCACGGCGAGGACCGGCCAACCGGTCAGGGCGTACACGGCCAGGCCCGCCCGGCGGGCGTCGTCCTCGGGCGTCTGAACGGTTGGGGTGGGCGTCATCGCTGTTCTTCTGTCGAGGCCGGCACGGCCGCAGTGCCGCGCTCGTAGTCGATGCGTTGGTCGAGGTCGAGCTGGAAGGTGCCGTGCAGGGCCACGTTGGACCAGAACAGCGGGGTCAGGCCCCGCAGGTCGTGTTCGGTGAGCCGGGCCGCCCAGTCCGGTTCGGCCAGGACGCGGTCGACCATGCGGGTGTTGACCAGCACGAGCGCGGACTGGAGCAGGTGCAGGGAGAGCATGGAGATCTCCTGGGCCTCGCGGTCGGCGCCGGGTAGTTCGGCTTCGCGGCCGTAGTGGATGGCCACGTTCGCGGAGTTCCACTGTTCGACGACCTGCAAGCCCTCGTGGATCTCGCGGCGCAGCGCGGGGTCGGCGAGGTAGTCGGCGATGAACGCCGTCCGGACGGCGCGGCCGAGTTCCTCGATCGCGGCGAGGGTGGGGTGCTTGGGGCCGCGGGTGTTGAACCGGCGCAGGATCTGCTCGGCCTCGGCGGTGCCGAGCTGCAACGTCCGCGCGTACTTGATCATTTGGTCGTATTCGCGGGTGATCAGGTCCCAGTTGATCGCCCTGGTCAGCACCGGCTCCAGCCCAGGGGTAGCTGGCCCCGTCGGCGGGCCGGTAGAGGCGGGCGGCACCGATGTTCTTGAGCCGGGGCAGCAGCCGGTAGCCGAGCAGGTGGGTGAACGCGAACCCGACCACGGAGGCGCCGTGGGTGTCGGTGTAGTTGGCGGTGATCTGCGAGTCGACATCGGCGGCGTGCCGGATCAGGCCCTCCATCATCGCCGCGACCTCGGATGACGAGCAGGTCTTGAGCTGGGAGTACACGCAGACGCTTTTACGTTCGACGTGCCAGTAGATCATCACGCCGGGGCCGCCGTAGCGGGCATGCCACTCGGTCATCAGGTTCGACTCCCACGACCCGAACTTCTTCGAGTCCGACGCGCACGCGGTACCGGCGCCCCACCAGCGCGGGTCACGCTCGCGCAGCGTCGCGCCGACCACTGCGGCGATCGCGCGGCGCAGGCCGTCGCGGGTGACGAACAGGTGCCGAGTGCGGCGTAGCTGCGCTTCGGTGACGCCGTGGTCGCCGGAGTGCACGATCCGCTTCACGCCGATGTTCGTGCCCAACGCGAACAGCACCAGCAGCAGCCGCTTGCGCAGCTCGCCCGGGGCCAGGTGCTCCCGGGTGGCGATCGGCGTGAACTCGGTGTGTAGATCGGTCAGCCAGTCGGCTTCCTTGAGCAGGTCGAGCAGGCTCACCACACCCCACCGGCGGATCACCTCCACCTTGACCGCGTCCAGGTTCTCCGGGACCGGCTGGGCCGGCTGCTTCGACACCGAGATCCACACCTGCCCCTTACGGGTGCCGATCGACGTCCCGGCCGTACCGGCGCGCATGGCATCCGCCCACCGGGCCAGCGACGTATCCACCCGCGACCGCAGCGCGGTGACGAACTCCGTCGGGTCGGTGGGCTGGGCGATCGCGGTGTAGTGCACGTCGCGGTGCAGATCGAAATCGACCGGCAGGTCCGTCTCCGGGTTACGCCAGGCACGGGCGCCCTGCACCCAGATCTCCCGCCGGCGCACGGCGTCTCGCAGGGCCTGCAACGCGCACAGCTCGTACGGAATACGCTCGACCCGACCCCGGTCGTCGACGACCGCCGGTCGCCAGTCGGCCTTGACCACCCCGTCCAGCGGCACCCGGTCGGCCCCCTCGTAGTGGGTGAGCCGGCCGTCGCGGTCCTTGTGCCGATGCAATACCTCCAGGGCGTCCATCACCGGCCGGTACGCCGTGTTGTTGCACCGGAATTGGAGGGCGTCGAGCAGCTTCGGCAGCATGGTGCGGTAGTGGTGCGAGTACGAGCTGGCCAGCACCGTCCGCACCCGCTGGCGTCGCCGCGACTCGGTGGCCTTGGCCTCGGCCACCAGATCCTTCAGCGTCTGTTCCCCGACCGCCGGGTACACCACGTCACGGACGATCCCGTCCGGGTGGGCCACCGACACCCCGGCCAGCCGATACAGCACGTTGTCCTTGTCCGCGACCCGGCGGAACTCCGCGATCTGCTCCCGCTCGACCCGCCGCTGCGCCCGCGTGTTGATCACCCGCACCAAGTCGATGAACAACTCGACCAACGAATCGGTGACCTCGGTCTGCCGGCACCAGCACAACACCGCCAGAAGCGTCAGAGACACCTCCGGCGGGTGGTCACGGCGCAGCGTCGACGGATACTCCGCCGCCGCCCGCGCCCTCCGCCGGGCGACCCGCTTCTCCGCGACGTCAGCGAACAGCCCGGCCGGAAGCTTGATCGCCCGGACCCGGCGTAGCTTCACGATCTCGCCCAGCAGGGTGTCCAGGCCCAGCTTGCCCGGGTCCGCCTTCAACTCGTTGAAGAAACTCACCCCGCCAGCGCCGTCGGCGTCCTGGCCGTCGCCGAGGATCGCCCACAACGCCGCCGTCACGTCAGCGGACAGCCGACCCACGATGTCCTCGCAGAACCGGGCGTCAGCGAGCCGGTTCGCCGCGCCCACGATCCGGTCCATCCGCCCCGGCGGCTCCAGCTTCTCCGCCCGACACCGGGCCAACACCGCCTCACGCTGCCGATCCTCGTTCAACTCGCTCGGACAGACCTGCTCGGCCAACCACGCGATCAGCTTGTCCTCGTCGCCCCGAGAGAACACCCGGAACCCGAACGCGTCACGGATCTGGACCCGATACCGCTCAACACCGCGCCCCGTCACCTCGAACTCGGCGTCCGGCACGCCGAGCTGCCGCACGAGATAGTCCACCGCGGCCGGCGGGACCTCGCCGACGTGACGCGGGAACCTGCCCTCGATCTCGAAGAACTTCACCATCACCGCGAAGCTCAACTGGCGGCAGCCGTGCAGCCGCGCCATCAGCTCCAGATCAGCATCGACCAGTGTCCACGATGCGATCAGGTCATCAAGTTGTCGATGAGGACCTGGTCGTAGTCGCCGTCGTTCCCACTCCCGGCGCACCGCAACACCCTGACAGACGACGGTCACCGGCTGACGGCGACCCGGAACCCGACGTCGATACGCTGAACGCCGACCCCACGCCCGGCGAACACGAAGGACAGACCATGCGCAGGTGGGTACGGTACGAAGCTCCGATCATGGTCTGCGTCGACTTCGACGACGACGGCTACACCGGCACAGTCGTCACCGTCGCCCTCGGCGACGACCCCGACGACATCCGCCTCGCCCGCGACCACCGTGGCCATTTCCTCGTCTACGACGACACGATGGAACCCGTCTCCAGCGGCGAACAGCAGGCAAACCGCGCCATCACCATCGCCGAGTACCGCGAATGGCCCGAACGCCTCGACTGGGAAGAAGGCCCCGACGTCCTGCGCTACCCCGACCTCTACGCCCCCGCCGAAGCCGCCGACGACCAGGACGAAGACGACCTCGAACCACTCGACCTCCACGAGCGCGGCACCGTCCACTGACACCCCCGCACCCCCAACAGCCAAACCGGCCCCGCCAGCACGCAACAACGCTGCGCGGGGCCGATCCGTCTCCTACGACACCTAAACACCAAGATCAAATATTTGCGGTGCTGGGACAGCTACCCAAGCGCGGGGCCGACGAGGCGCACCCGGAGCCGCCGACCGACTTCGGCGCGGTGGGTCCGGCCGCCCAGCTCTGGAGCACCGCGACCGACATGGCCCGCTGGGCGGCGTTCCTCGCCGACCCGGCGGCGCTCGACCCGGCCGGCGCGGTGCTCGCCCCGGCCACGCTGGACGAGATGCGCTGGCCGCTGACCACCACCGACGAGACGCTCTGGGGTGCCGGCTTCGGGCTCGGCGTGATCCTCGTCCCGCAGGGCGAGCGGGTGGTGCACGTGGGGCACGACGGGGCGATGCCCGGCTTCCTGGCCGGCGTGTACGGCCGCCGGGGCGGCGACGGCACGGCCGGCGCGATGGGCGCCGCGGTGCTCGGCTCGTCCGGCACGGCGGCCGATCTGCTCGAACTGCCGCACCGGCTGCTCACGGAGGCGGTCGAGCACGATCCCGCCGACATCGAGCCGTGGACGCCCGGCGCACCCGCTCCGGCGGCCCTGCGGGGGGTGCTCGGCCGCTGGTGGGGCGAGGGTGTCGAGTACGTCTTCTCCTGGCACGACGGCACCCTGCGGGCGCGCGGGGCCGGGGACCATGCGGGCCGCCCTCCGGCGGTCTTCGCGCCGCTGCCGGACCGCCCGGACGTGTTCCGGACGGTCTCCGGTCGGGAGGTCGGCGAGCTGCTGCGGCTGACCCGGGACGAGGCTCAGACGGTGGTCCGGATGCACTGGGCGACCTACCGGTTCACCCGCCACCAGGAGACCTTCGACGGGTACGACTTCCGGGCCGGTAGTTGATCGCGGCCAGCGGAAATGGGCGCGATGCGGCCCGCGTTGACCCGATACGATGGGTGTAACGTCCGCACGCCGTGCCAGCAGGGCCGGCGCCGAGATCGAGAGCAGGTGCGCAGGGCCCCTCGGCCCGACCTATGACTGGCACCCCACCTCCCGGCCCGCCCCGGGTGCAGACCAGGATCACCGTGCCCAACCCCAAGATCATGGTCAATCTGCTGGGCGCGGGCGACGAGATCCTGCGGCTTGTCGAACGCTCGGTCGCCAGTGACGTACACGTCCGGGGCAACGAGATCACCATCACCGGCGCTCCCGCGGATAATGCCCTCGCCGAGCGGGTCTTCAGTGAGCTGCTCGAACTCATCGAGAAAGGCGAGACCCTGACCACTGACGCCGTCCGGCGTACCGTCGGCATGCTCGAGCAGGGCGGCGCCGAGCGGCCCGCCGAGGTCCTGACCCTCGACATCCTCTCCCGCCGTGGGCGCACCATCCGCCCGAAGACGCTCGGGCAGAAGCGGTACGTCGACTCGATCGACTCGAACACCATCGTCTTCGGCATCGGCCCGGCCGGCACCGGCAAGACCTACCTGGCGATGGCGAAGGCCGTCCAGGCGCTACAGGCCAAGCAGGTCAACCGGATCATCCTGACCCGGCCGGCGGTCGAGGCGGGTGAGCGGCTGGGCTTTCTGCCCGGCACGCTCAACGAGAAGATCGACCCGTACCTGCGCCCGCTCTACGACGCGCTGCACGACATGCTCGACCCGGAGTCGATCCCGAAGCTGATGGCCGCCGGCACGATCGAGGTCGCGCCTCTGGCGTACATGCGGGGTAGGACGCTCAACGACGCGTTCATCATCCTGGACGAGGCACAGAACACGACGCCCGAGCAGATGAAGATGTTCCTCACCCGGCTCGGCTTCAACTCCAAGATCGTCGTGACGGGTGACATCACCCAGGTGGACCTTCCCGGCGGGACGAGCAGCGGCCTGCGGGTCGTCCGGGAGATCCTGGAAAACGTCGACGACGTGCACTTCGCCCAGTTGTCCAGCTCCGACGTGGTGCGCCACCGGCTGGTCGGGGAGATCGTCGACGCGTACGCCCGCTGGGACGCCGAGCGGGAGAACCAGCAGGCGCAGGGCGTCCATGCCGTGCCCGGGCGACCCGCCCAGGGCGGCCGGGCCGGCCGCCGCCGCTAAAGCAGAGGAAAGCAGTTGTCCATCGAGATCGCCAACGAGTCCGGTGTCGAAGTCGACACCGACGCCGTGCTCGCCGTCGCCCGGCACGCCCTCGACGAGATGGGGGTCAACCCCCTCGCCGAGTTGTCCGTGCTGCTGGTCGACATCGACTACATGACCGAGCTGAACCACCGCTGGATGGGTGGGGACGGCCCGACCGACGTGCTCGCCTTCCCGATGGACGAGGGAAGCGTCGACCACGGCCCGGGCGAGACCGCCCCGGCCGGCGGCGAGCCGGCCCTGCTCGGTGACATCGTGCTCTGCCCCGAGGTGGCGGCCAAGCAGGCCGCTACCGCCGGGCACGCCCCGGCCGACGAGCTACACCTGCTCACCGTGCACGGTGTGCTGCATCTGCTCGGCTACGACCACGCGGAGCCGGAGGAGGAGCGGGAGATGTTCGCCCTCCAGGCTCGACTGTTGGCGAGCTGGCGGTCGACCCGCACCCAGTGATGTCCACTCCCTCGTTACTGGCGGTCGGCCCCACGGCCGGCCTTCCCGACCTGCAACTGATCGTCTTCGCGGCCGGCCTGGTGGTGCTGGCCGGTGTGATCGCGATGACCGAGGCGGCGCTCGCCGCGGTCTCGCCGGCCCGGGCCGCCGAGCTGGCCCGGGACGGCGTGCGCGGCGCCCGTACCCTCCAGGTCGTGGCCGGGGACGTCGTCCGGCACCTCAACCTGCTGTTGTTGCTGCGGCTGCTCGCCGAGCTGACCGCCACCACGCTGGTGGCGTTGGTCGCGGTGGACAGTTTCGGGGCGGGTTGGCGGGCCGCGCTGGTCACCGCCGGGGCGATGACCGTGGTCAGCTTCGTGGTGGTCGGTGTCGCCCCGCGCACCATCGGCCGGCAGCACGCGTACGCCGTGGGCCGGGCCGTCGCGCCGCTGGTCCGCTGGCTGGGTCGCGCGCTCAACCCGCTCGCGTCGCTGCTCATCCTGATCGGCAACGCGGTCACCCCCGGGCGGGGCTTCCGGGAGGGGCCGTTCGCCAGCCAGGTGGAGCTGCGCGAGCTGGTCGACCTCGCCGAGCAGCGCGGCGTCGTGGAGCACGGCGAGCGTCAGATGATCCATTCGGTCTTCGCGCTCGGCGACACCATCGCCCGTGAGGTCATGGTGCCGCGTACCGAGATGGTGTGGATCGAGGAAGGCAAGACCCTCGCCCAGGCGCTGGTGCTCTTCCTGCGGTCCGGCTTCTCCCGCATCCCGGTGATCGGCGAGAGCGTCGACGACGTACTCGGTGTGCTCTACCTCAAGGACCTGATCCGCCGGTCCCGGGGCGGCGACCCGTACGCCGAGCAGTTGCCGGTGGCCGAGCTGATGCGCCCGGCGACCTTCGTACCGGAGTCCAAGCCGGTCGACGACCTGTTGTCGGAGATGCAGGCGGCGCGCAACCACCTGGTCATCGTGGTCGACGAGTACGGCGGCACCGGTGGCCTCGTCACCATCGAGGACATCCTGGAGGAGATCGTCGGTGAGATCACCGACGAGTACGATGTCGAGCGCCCGCCGGTCGAACGTCTCGCGGACTCCTCGGTGCGGGTGACCGCCCGCCTGCCGGTGGAGAACCTGGGCGAGCTGTTCGACACCGACCTGCCCACCGACGAGGTGGAGACGGTCGGTGGCCTGCTCGCCCAGTCGCTGGGGCGGGTGCCGATCCCCGGAGCGCAGGCCGAGGTGGCCGGCCTCCGGCTGGTCGCCGAGGGCACCACGGGCCGGCGCAACCGGATCGACACCGTCCTGGTCAGCAGGGTGGAGTCGGGCGACGAGCAGGACACCAACGGGCGCGGCGACCATGCCGGCCCCGGGGACGACCCGGATCATTATCGAGACGAGGAGAGGCAAGCCGCCGATGCCTGAGACACCCGCCGCGCCCACCGCCCGGCCCACCCCCGGCGCGCCGGCACCGCTGAGCGCCGAAGACGGCAAGCTCGTCGTCCTGGCCCGGGGCGCCCGCGCGCGGGTTGGTGCCGTGGAGGGCGCCGCGGTACGCGATCAGGACGGCCGGACGTACGCGGCGGCCAGCGTCGCGCTGCCCTCGCTGACCCTCACCGCGTTGCAGTTGGCGGTGGCCTCGGCTGTTGCCGCCGGGGCGAGCCGGCTGGAGGCGGCGGCGGTGGTGACCGAGGCGTCGACGCTGGACGGCGCGGGTCATGCCGTGGTGCGCGACCTCGCGGCGGACGCGCCGATCCACGTCGCCGCCCCGGACGGCACGGTCCTTGGCACGGTGACCGAGTGAGCCCGGTGCGAGAGCCGGAGGCGCGCCCGTACCGGGCCGGGTTCGGCTGTTTCGTCGGTCGGCCCAACGCGGGCAAGTCCACGCTGACCAACGCGATCGTGGGCACCAAGATCGCGATCACCTCGAACAAGCCGCAGACCACCCGGCACGTCATCCGGGCGGTGCTGCACCGTCCGGAGTCGCAGCTGGTCCTGGTGGACACGCCGGGCCTGCATCGCCCCCGTACGCTGCTCGGTGAGCGCCTCAACGACCTGGTCCGCTCCACCTGGACCGAGGTCGACGTCATCGGCCTGTGCATCCCGGCGGACGAGCCGGTGGGCCGCGGTGACCGGTTCATCACGGGCGAGCTGGCCGAGCTGAAGGCGACCGTGCTGGCCGTGGTCACCAAGACCGACCTGGTCGACAAGCGGCGGCTGGCCGAGCAGTTGCTCGCGGTCAGCGAGCTGGGGGAGTTCGCCGAGATCGTGCCGGTGAGCGCCGTCTCCGGGCACCAGGTGGACACGCTCGTCGACGTGATGACCAAGTACCTGCCGCCGTCGCCGCAGCTCTACCCGGACGACATGCTGACCGACGACCCGGAGCAGGTGCTGGTCGCGGAGCTGATCCGGGAAGCGGCCCTGGAGGGCGTCCGCGACGAGCTGCCGCACTCCATCGCCGTGGTCGTGGAGGAGATGATCCCCGAGGGTCAGCTCATGAAGATCTACGCCGACGTGTACGTGGAGCGTCCCAGTCAGAAGGCGATCGTGCTCGGCCACCGGGCCAGCCGGCTCAAGGAGGTCGGCACCAACGCCCGCCGGCAGATCGAGGAGCTGCTCGGCTCGCGGGTCTATCTGGATCTGCACGTGCGGGTCGCGAAGGACTGGCAACGCGACCCGCGGCAGTTGCGCAAGCTGGGTTTCTGAGCGGACACCTTCACGGCCTGCCACCGGCGCGGCGGGTACGTCGTGCGGCGGTGACCGTCGAGATCAACGCTGGGTGATCGTCACATCGCCGCTGCCGGCCGAGGCGTCGAGCACCAGGGACGCCGCCGGGTCGTCCGTGACGGTGATCCGTGCGTCGCCGGAGCCGGTGTTGGAACGGACCCGGTAGCTGCCCGCCGGGACGAGCAGCGAGACGTCGCCGCTGGAGGCGTGCGCCCGCGCCGAGGCCGGCGTCTCCATCTCGACGGTCACGTTGCCGGAGCCGGCCTCGGCGTCGGTCGCGCCGGCCACGCGGCGGGCGCTGACGTCGCCGGAGCCGGCCCGCAGTCGTACTGTCGAATGGGCCTCGCTCAGGTCGATGTCGCCCGAGCCGGTCTCCACGTCGAGCGCCCCCGTGACCTCGGTCATCCGCACGTCGCCCGAGCCGAGTCGCAGCTTCACCGCGCCGACCTTGGTCAGCTCGACGTCACCCGAGCCGCTGTCGCCCTGCACGGTGACCCCCTCGGGGACGGTCACCTCGTACGACACGCTGCACCGGTCGCCGCAGTCGGTGTTCAACACCAACTCGCTGTCCTTGATCTCGTACCGCGCCTTGGGCTCGCCGCCCTGGTAGCGGACCACCCGCTTGATCCGCGCCTCGCCCGCGGTGCCGGTGCCGCGGACGATCACGTCCCCGGAGCCGCCGTCCACCCGGATGGTGGTGATCCTCACCGGCTCGGTGTCGTCGTAGTCCAAGCGCCGGAAGGACAGGTTGTCGCACCCGGCCAGCAGGATGAGAGCGGTGGACAGCCCCAACGCGACGGATGCGGTGGCGCGGCGACGACGGAGGGCGGTGGTCTGGTGCAGTGCCATGGCGAGCACGCTACGGGCGGTCATCGGCCAGGCGCATCGGGGTTCATCCGCGCGTCCACCCCGAAGCGACCCTGATTTCACACCCCGAGGGAGAATGGTCCGATGGCCGGGTACCGCCGACAGCTCTACCGCGACGACGCGGTGGTGCTGCGCGTGCAGAAGCTCGGCGAGTCCGACCGGATCATCACTCTGCTCACCCGCCGGCACGGCCGGTTGCGGGCGGTCGCCCGGGGGGTTCGCCGCACCATGAGCAAGTTCGGCGCCCGACTGGAGCCGTTCGGTCACGTCGACCTGCAACTCGCCGGTGACCCCAAGGGCAACCACGGCAGCTCGCTGCACACGGTCAGCCAGGTCGAGGGGATCGACCTGTACGGCAAGCGGTTCCTCGGCGATTATCCCCGCTACACGGCGGCCAGCGCGATCGCCGAGACGGCCGAGCGGCTGACACCCGTCGAACGGGAGCCGTCGCTGCGGCTGTTCCAGCTCACCGTCGGGGCGATGAAGGCGCTGTCCCGGGGCGAGCACGACACCACCCTGGTGCTCGACGCGTACCTGCTGCGCGGGATGGCCCTCGCCGGCTGGGCGCCGGCCCTGACCGCCTGCGCGGTCTGCGGTACCCCCGGGCGGCACCGCGCGTTCTCCGTGCCGGCCGGCGGCGCGGTCTGCCCGGACTGCCGGCCGCCCGGCGCGGCCCATCCCGCGCCGGCCACCATCGACCTGATGTCCGCGCTGACCACCGGCGACTGGGTGGTCGCCGACGCCACCGACACCGGTGTACGTCGGGAGTGCAGCGGTCTGGTGGCGGCGCACCTCCAGTGGCACCTGGAACGCGCGTTACGCTCGCTGCCGCTGGTCGACCGGGGCACCTCGGTCACCGGCACGGTCCCGCCGTCGGGCGGCGGTGGGGCTGCGATGCTCCGGCCGGGCGGTGACGTCGAGGCCGGGGCTGCGATGCTCCGGCCGGGCGGTGACGTCCAGGCCGGGGCGGACGGCACGAGCAGGGAGAGAGCCGAGTGATCCGATCGACGAGGCCCGGTCGGCGCGAGCCGACGCCACCGACGCCGCACCCGTCCGGTGCCCGGCCGCCGGCGCTGCCCGCGGGGGCGGTGCCGAAGCACGTGGCCATCGTGATGGACGGTAACGGCCGGTGGGCCAAGGAGCGCGGGATGGCCCGTACCAAGGGCCACGAGGCGGGGGAGCACAGCCTCTTCGACACCATCGAGGGTGCGATCGAGATGGGCATCCCGTACCTGTCGGCGTACGCGTTCTCGACCGAGAACTGGCGGCGTTCGCCCGACGAGGTCCGGTTCCTGATGGGGTTCAACCGGGACGTGATCCGTCGACGCCGCGACCAACTGGTCGACCTGGGCGTGCGGGTGGTCTGGTCGGGGCGGCCGGGGCGGCTGTGGAAGAGCGTCATCTCCGAGCTGCAGACCGCCGAGGAGATGTCCCAGGGCAACTCCACTCTGACCCTCCAGTTCTGCGTCAACTACGGCGGTCAGGCAGAGATCGGCGACGCCGCCGCCGCCATCGCGCGGGACGTGGCGGCCGGTCGACTGGACCCGGCGAAGGTCAGCGAGAAGACCGTCGCGAAATACCTGTACCACCCGGAGATCCCGGAGGTGGACCTGTTCCTGCGGCCCTCGGGCGAGGAGCGGATCTCCAACTTCCTGCTCTGGCAGACGGCGTACGCCGAGTTGGTCTTCCTGGACACGCTCTGGCCGGACTTCGACCGCCGCCACCTCTGGTACGCGTGCGAGCTCTACGCCCAGCGGGACCGGCGCTTTGGCGGCGCGCTGCCCAACCCGGTGGCGCCGACGGCCTGAGGAGGCTTACCCACACGTCACGCTGGGTATCAAAGACGTCAGAAGCCACTGACGGAGGTGAACCCACATGATCCAGAAGCGCATTGCCCAGTGGGCGGTGATGGCCGTCGCGGTGCCACTGGCCGCGGCCGGCGCCCGCCGGCTCAGCCACACCCTGGTGGCCCGCCGTGGTCCCTCCGGGGCGACCCGGCTGCTGACCCGGGGCGCGGACCTGATGCGCCCACAGAAGGCCAAGCGTCGCCGATTCTGGTGACACGAACCACCACCCTCCCGGCGCCGCCCCGCACAGAACGTGCGAGGCGGCGTCGGCGTCTCACCCTGAACCACCCCACCCCACGTAATCGTGCCGTCGATCTTGCCCTTCCTGTGGTGACGAAGGTGTGGAAGCGGACTGATCGACCACCATAAGTGCAAGATCGGCGGGGGTGGGATGTGGTGGGGCGCGGGTCTGGGGTGGGGGATTCAGGGGTTCGGGGAGGTGGGGGCCGGTAGGGTTCGGAGGTGGTGGGACTCGACGGGACTAGGCGGCTGGGGGTGGAGGTGCGGGATCTCCGGTACAAGATGATCATGGCGTTGAACGCGGCCGACCTGGGCGACCCGATCTGCGAGCAGGTCGCCGAGATCTGTGCCGAGATCGCCGAGCAGCACTGTGCCGAGTTCGGTCACACGTCCGCGCTGCGGGCCGGTGAGATCGCCGAACTGGCCACCGGGGAGCCGGCCCTGACCTGGGCGCCGTCGACCCCCGACGCCGGGCAGCGTGCCTGGTGACCGCACCCGCCCCGGCTGTCGACGTACGCCGTGCCGACGACCGCTTCGCCACCCGGATCTCCTGGCTGGATTCCAAGCACTCCTTCTCGTTCTCCCGGCACTACGACCCGGCCAACACCCACCACGGCCTGCTGCTGGTCAACAACGACGACGTGGTCCGGCCGGGCGCGGGCTTCGAGACCCACCCGCACCAGGACATGGAGATCGTGACCTGGGTGCTGCGCGGTTCGCTCGTGCACCAGGACTCCACCGGCCACTCCGGGGTCATCTACCCGGGCCTGGCGCAGCGGATGAGTGCCGGCACCGGCATCCTGCACTCGGAGAAGAACGACGCCTGGCGGCTCGGCAACCAGCAGCCGCACAGCGACCCCGTGCACTTCGTGCAGATGTGGGTGCTCCCCGACGAGCAGGGTGTCGACCCCGGCTACGAGCAGTTGGAGATCGAGGACGAGTTGCTGCGCGGCGGCCTGGTGCCGATCGCCTCCGGGATGGAGCGCTACGACGGCGCGTCGGCGATCCGGATTCGCAACCGGTACGCGACCCTGCACGCCGCCCGCCTCCGCCCCGGCGACGAGGTCACCATCCCGGACGCGCCGTTCGTGCACCTGTACGTGCCCGACGGCACGGTCACCCTGGAAGGCAGCGGTCCACTCGGCACCGGAGACGCGGCGAGGCTCACCATGACCGGCGGTCGACGGGTCACCGCCGACGAACCGGCGGAGATCCTCGTGTGGGAGATGCACGCCACGGTCGCCTGACCGCCCGCGATGCCTCCGACGATCGCGCCCGAACATGGATGTAGTGGCCTCCCGCGCCAGGGAGGTCACTACATCATGGATCGAGCACGATCATGCCGTGCGTCGTGCTTACGCCGGGGACTCGGTCCTGTCGCCGGCCCAGGTGGTGTGGAACGAGCCCTCGCGGTCCACGCGCTGGTAGGTGTGCGCGCCGAAGTTGTCCCGTAGGCCCTGGATCAGCGCGGCGGGCAGCCGCTCGGCGCGCAGCGCGTCGAAGTACGCCAGTGACGACGAGAACGCCGGCGTCGGCACACCCGCGTGCGTCGCGTCGGCCACCACCCGCCGCCAGCTCGGCACGCCGGCGCTGACCGCCTCGGCGAAGTAGGGCGCCACCAGCAGCGTCGGCAGGTCTGGCTGCTCGTCGTACGCCTCGCGGATGCGGTTCAGGAAGCGGGCCCGGATGATGCAGCCACCCCGCCAGATGGTCGCCGTGCCGCCCAGGTCGATGTCCCAGTCGTACTCGCTGCTGCCGGCCCGGATGTGGTCGAAGCCCTGCGCGTACGCGACGATCTTGGAAGCGAGCAGCGCCCGCCGGACGTCCTCGACGAACGCGTCCCGGTCGGCCACCTGCCACTTGTCACCGGCGTCCGGGAAGGCCCGGCGGGCGGCCTCGCGCTGGTCGACGTGCCCGGACAGCGAGCGCGCGAACGTCGCCTCGGCGATCCCGGTGATCGGGATGCCCAGGTCGAGGGCGCTCTGCACGGTCCACCGGCCGGTGCCCTTCTGCTCGGCCCGGTCCTGCACGATGTCGACGAACGCGCGGCCGGTCGCCGCGTCGGTGTGCGCCAACACGTCGGCGGTGATCTCGATGAGGAACGACTCCAGCTCACCGTTGTTCCAGTCGCGGAAGATCTCCGCGATCTCCGCCGGGGTGGCGTCCAGGCCGGCGCGCAGCAGGTCGTACGCCTCGGCGATGAGCTGCATGTCGGCGTACTCGATGCCGTTGTGCACCATCTTGACGAAGTGCCCGGCGCCGTCCGGCCCGACGTGCGTGCAGCACGGCACGCCGTCCACCTGGGCGGCGATCTTCTCGAACATCGGCCCGAGCTTCGCGTACGACTCGGCGGAACCGCCCGGCATGATGCTCGGCCCGAGCAGCGCGCCCTCCTCGCCCCCGGAGACACCGGTGCCGCTGAAATGCAGCCCCTGCGCGCGCAGCGACTCCTCGCGGCGGCGGGTGTCGGCGAAGTGGGCGTTGCCGCAGTCGACGATGATGTCGCCCTCGTCCAGCAGCGGCACCAGCTCGTCGATGACCGCGTCGGTGGGCGCACCCGCCTTGACCATCACGATCACCGCGCGGGGCCGTTCCAGCGACGCCACGAAGTCGGCCATCGTCTCACCGGGCACGAAGGTGCCCTCGTCGCCGTGCTCGGCGACTAGGCTGCGGGTGCGTTCCGGGGACCGGTTGTGCACCGCCACGGTGAAGCCGTTACGGGCCAGGTTGCGGGCCAGATTCCGGCCCATCACCGCCAGCCCGGTCACGCCGATCTGCGCTGTCGCCTGCTGAGCCATTCGTGCCGCCACCTCTCGCCGTCGAACTGTCCCTGCGACCGTATCGCGGCACACGGCATCGCGGTCAGGTCGTCCCACGGTGGGTCACTGCCTGGTCGCGGCCCGTCCGTCCACCGCGTCCACACGCCGACCGCCGTCCACACTCACCCCTGGGCCAGTCGTTCCTCCACACGCGCCACCTTCGCGGTGAGCGCGTCGGTGACCCCGGGCCGGACGTCGGCCTTGAGGACGACGCTCACCCGGGGCGCTTGCGCGGCCACCACGTCGACCGCGCGCTTCACCACCGCCATCACCTCGTCCCACTCGCCCTCGACGGTGGTGAACATGGCATCGGTCCGGTTCGGCAGCCCGGACTCGCGGACCAGCCGTACCGCCTCGGCCACGAGGTCGCCCACGGAGTCGCCGCCGCCGAGCGGGGTGATCGAGAACGCGATCAGCATGCGCCGATCGTGCCAGTAAATCGGGTGCGCGTCTCCTCGTGTGGTGGTTAGGGTTCCGGCATGCGTAACTGACGCCCCACTTCCGAGCCGGTCCGCCGCCCCGCGTCGCGGTCCGTGCGCTCCCGGGCGTCGCGTCTCCCTCCCGCCGTATGGCGGCGTCGAGCCGGCCTGATCCCCGGTGAGCAGTCCCTTCCCACCCGACCGTCGCGACGCGACGGTCACCAGCCGATCCGACCGACCGCCGGAGCGCGGGAACGGCCGGGACGGTCGGCACCGAAGGAGGCCCGGATGCCCGCCAGGCGTAACCCGAAGAAGCCCCGTACCCCGAGAACGACCCTGCCCGGGCAGGACCCGGCGGCCGACCACGGCCCCGCCCTGCCAACCCGTCCCGATGTCGCGGTCGAACCGGCGCTGCTGGCGTCGCTGGTCGAGCGCGTGTCGCTGGCGTCGCTGGTCGACCCGGCGGCGCTCGGTGGGCCGGTACGGCCCGGAGCTGTCCCGCCCGACGTGGCGCTGCCCGTCGATGTGCCGTCGGCGGTCAACGCGCCGTCGGTGGAGGATCTGCCGACGCCGACGCCGACGCCGACGCCGCTGCCGCTGCCGACGCCGACCCGGCGACCGTCGGCGCCGACGGCCGGCCCGCTGACGGGCGGCAACCGCTCGGCCGGCGGCCGTAGTCAGCCGGCGGGACAGACCCGCCGCTATGCCTTCCGGCGTAGCTGACCGAGCCGTGGGGCCCCGCGGGCGCACGGCTCGGTGACAGCAACTTCAGGGATGTAGTGGCCTCCCACGCTGACGAGGCAAACTACATCCCTGAAGGTGCGCGGATCTTGCCGCCGGCCGGGCGCGCGGTGGCCGGGCATGCGGTGGCCGGGCATGCGGTGGCCGGGCCCGCGGTGGCCGGGCGCGCGGTGGCCGGGCATGCGGTGGACCGATGTGGGCCGGCGTCAGCCGAGTAGGGGGCGGAAGGTGCCGGCCAGGACGCTCGTCGTCAGCGCCGCGCCGGCCAGCGCGAACGCGCCGACGACGAGCAGCGTGTCGGCGAGGCCGAAGCGCTGGCGGCGAGCCACGGTACGGGGTGTGTCGGCGTCGAACCCGCGGGCGTCCATCGCGACGGCCAGTCGGGTACCTCGGCGGATCGCACCGACCAGCAGCGCGAACGCCGTGGACGCGAACAGTCGCAGCTTCGCCACGGGGTTGCGTCCCGCGTCCACGCCGCGTGCCCGGCGGGCCATGCTGATCATCTGCCATTCCTGGCCGAGCAGCGGCACGAGCCGGAACGCGGCCAGCGCCCCGATGGCGAACCGGGCCGGGGCCTTCGCGTTCTGGATCAACGCGTCCGCCAGGTCGGTCGGGTCGGTGGTGGCGAAGACGATCACGCCGGGCAGGGCCACCGCGAAGACCCGCAGCACCAGGCCGAGCGCGGTGAGCAGCACGCCGGTGCTCACCAGCACCGGCCCGGCGTCCAGCAGGACGCGACCCGACTGGTCGGCGGCGAAGAGCACCAGGGTGACCAGGATGCCGGCGGCGCTGAGCAGCAGCGGCAGGGCCCGCCGGGCCAGCACCCGGTAGCGGAGGCCGAACAGGGGCAGCACGGCGAGTTCGACGGCGATGGCGATCGCGGGCGCCAGCGGGTCGAGCGTGGCCAGCAGGGTGAACGAGAAGACCAGCGCGGCGGCGAGCTTCGCCACCGGGTTGCGCCGGGCCAGCGGCGCTCCGGGCCTGGCGACCGGCTCGATGCTGATCATCCGCGCGACTCCCGTCCGGCGTCGAGGCGCCGCTGTTGGCGCGCCGTCAGCTCGCGGTGGTGGGCTGCGGTCACGACCGCTCCAGGGTGACGGTGCGGTCGGCGAGCGCGGCGACGAAGTCCGGGTCGTGGGTGACGCTGACGACGCCGTGCCCGGCGTCGCGCAGGTCGGCGAAGAGGTCGACCAGTTCGCCCCACGTCCGCCGGTCCTGGCCGAAGGTGGGTTCGTCGCAAATCAGCAGGCGGGGCGCGGTGGCCAGGGCCGTCGCCACGCTGAGGCGTCGCGCCTCCCCGCCGGAGAGGGTGTACGGGTTGGCTGCCGCGAGCCGGGTCAGCCGTAGCCGTTCCAGCAGCCCGGCTGCCGTCTCCCGGACGGCTGCCTCGGCTTGACCCGTCCGGCGCGGGCCGAGCGCCAGCTCGTCGAAGACGGTGCCGGTGACGAACTGGTGCTCCGGGTCCTGGAAGACCGACCCGATCCGCCGGGCCAGCGCGGGCGCACGCCAGCGGTGCGGGGGAGCGTGATGCTGGGCGCCGGCCAGCTCCGCCGAGGCGGTGACCCGGCCGGTGCCAGGTTTGAGCAGCCCGCCGAGCAGCAGCGCCAGCGTGGACTTGCCGGCGCCGTTCGGTCCGCGCACGGCGAGCGCCTCTCCGGCGCGTACCGTCAGATCGGTGGGGCCCAGCCGCGACGGCAGGCCGAGCCCCTCGGCGGTGAGCAACACGTCGCCGGCGGCGGCGGTGGCCCTGCGCGACGCGACGGGATGGCCGGGTACCCAGACGCCCTCGGCGGCGAGGGTGTCGCCGTGCGCGGCGAAGACCGCGGCGGGCGTCCCGTCCGCGCGGATGCCGCCGCCGGGCTCCAGGACGACCACCCGGTCGACCAGGGGCAGCGCCTCGGCGACCCGGTGTTCGACCAGGACCAGGGTGGTGTCGGCGTCCAGCGCGCCCGCCACGGCGGCCCGGACCAGGGCGGCCCCGTCCGGGTCGAGGTTGGCGGTGGGCTCGTCGAGCAGCAGCAGGCCGGGTCGCAGGGCCAGCGCGCCCGCCAGGGCGAGACGCTGCTGCTCGCCGCCGGAGAGGGCGGCGGTGACGCGGTCCCGGGGGTACGGGAAGCCAACCCGCCGCAGCGCCTCGTCGACCCGCGGCCAGATCTCGTCCGTCGGTACGCCCCGGTTCTCCAACCCGAACGCGACGTCGTCGCCGCTGCGTGCCATCACGAGCTGGGTCTGCGGGTCCTGGAAGACGATGCCGACCCGTTCCCGGCCCTTGCGGGGGTCGAGCCCGTCGATCTCGACGGTGCCCTCCTGCTCACCGGAGTCCTCCGGTAGCAGCCCGGCCAGCGCGCTGAGCAGGGTGCTCTTGCCGGCCCCCGAAGGCCCCAGCAGCAGCACCCGCTCGCCGTCCTCCACCCGGAGGTCCACCCCGCGCACGGCCCAGGCCCGCCGCCCGGCGTGCCGCCACCCGAAACCCCGCAGCAGTACGCCCATCACCCCTCCTCCCGGGTCGCCTCGGCGTTGATCAAGAGGTTCGCGTCAGAATTCCGCCTCGCGGTGACGCGCACCTCTTGATCAACGAGACGGGGTCGGATGGGACGGGGTCAGATCAGCGCGCGGTTGCGGCCGGCCGGGAGGCGGTCCAGGGCGCCGGTGTTGGCCAGGGCGCGCGTGAGCGCCCAGCCGCCGACACCCGCGATGATCGTGGCGCTGACGATGGTGAGCAGCGCGTACGGGATGCGGTAGTCGCCCAGCGCGTACTCGGCGTTCCAGACGAAGAAGTCGAACAGGGCCGCGCTGAGGCCCGTCAGCGCGCCGGCCAGCACGGCGGTCGGCAGCCGGTACGACCGGTAGCGGAAGGCGGCGAACGCCAGCTCGGCCCCGATGCCCTGCACGATGCCCTGCGGGATGACCGTGCCAGCCCACTGGCTGCCCAGCAGCGCGGAGACGACCGCGGCCACGGTCTCGCAGTAGAGCGCCGCGCCGGGCTTGCGGATGACCAGCCCGCCGACCACGGCCGGCAGCAGCCACACGCCGTAGATCAGCGTCTGCGCCGGCGGGAAGAAGGCGAACGCCCCCTCGGTGGCGCTCCAGAGAAGGCCCCAGGCCCAGAAGATGACGCCGAAGGCGACCGCGATCACCGAGGCGACCACGATGTCGATAGTGCGCCAACGGTTGGTGGTGTTGTCCATGCTGTGCTCCCAGTTCAGTGGAACGAACCAGGAGAAGACGCACGCCGCGCGCCCGGTGGTACCGGGCTCACGGCGCGGCTGGAGGTCGACCGAACTCCCTGCGCTGGCATTACCCAGATCAGGTTCGAGGGTCTGCGGGCGTGCCCGCACTCTCAGCGCTGTGCGCTCCCCTGTCGGATGTGAAGTTGTCTCGCTGACGCTAGCACCGACCAGGGGTAACAGCCCAGCAGGGCCTTTCCGAGGTCCGCGCATCCGGGCCGGCACGACGGCGGCTGGGTAGGCTGACGATCATGCAGGTCGACGCGCGGGGTCTGACATTCGAGGTACGCACCGGCGGCCCCGCCGATGGCGCCCCCGTCCTGCTCCTGCACGGGTTTCCGCAGCACAGCGGTGAGTGGGACGAGGTCGTGCCGCCGCTGCACGCCGCCGGCCTGCGTACGTACGCGCTGGACCAGCGGGGCTACTCGCCGGGCGCCCCGGCCCGCCGAGGTGGCGCGGTACCGCATCCCCGAACTGGTCGCCGACGCGGTCGGGGTGCTCGACGCGCTCGGTCTGGACGCCGTGCACCTGGTCGGCCACGACTGGGGCGCGATCGTGGCCTGGGCGGTGGCCGCCGCGCACCCCCAGCGCGTCCGTACGTTGACCGCGGTGTCGGTGCCGCATCCGGCGGCCATGGCGCACGCGCTCGCCACCGAGGGCCAGCAGAAGGTCCGCTCGTCGTACATCGCGCTGTTCCGCAAACCCGGCAAGGCCGAGAAGGTGCTGTTGGCGTGGCACGCGACGGCGCTGCGCAAGCTGCTTAGCGGGGTCGGCGACGCCTCCCGCGTCGACCGCTACGCCGACCCGATGCGCGAGCCGGGCGCGCTCACCGCCGCCCTGAACTGGTACCGGGCCATGTCCCGCGCCGACCTGGCCGCCGTCGGCCCGGTCGCCGTACCGACCACGTACGTGTGGAGCGACCGGGACGTCGCGATCGGGCGGGCCGCCGCCGAGGCGTGCGCCGCGAACGTGAGCGGCGACTACCTCTTCGTACCGCTGGCCGGGGTGAGCCACTGGATCCCGGACGCCGCGCCCGCCGCGCTGGCCGAGGCGGTCCTGGCGCGGGTCGCCGGGACGGCGAGGGTGGTACGACAGCGGGCGGCGGGTCGACTTCGCGGTGCAGTGGTTCGCCCGCAACAGACGGACGGAGGACGTATGACGGTGAGCGCCGAGGACTACCTGACAGTGGTGACCGAGACGATGTCGCGGGTGGCTGCCAGCCAGCGGGAGGCCGTGGGCCGGGCCGCCGACCTGATCGCCGACGCGGTACGCGCCGACGGGGTGGTGCACGCCTTCGGCACCGGGCACTCGGAGGCCCTCGCCATGGAGATCGCCGGTCGGGCGGGCGGGCTGGTCCCCACCAACCGGATCGCCCTGCGGGACCTGGTGCTGCTCGGCGGCGAACCGCCCGACCTGCTCGGGCCGCTGCTGGAGCGGGACCCGGCGGTGGCGCACCGGCTCTACGAGCTGGCCCCCGTACGGCCCACCGACGTCTTCGTGCTCGCCTCGAACTCCGGGGTCAACGGCGCGATGGTCGAGTTCGCCACGCTGGTCAGGGAGCGGGGTCATCCGCTGGTGGCGATCACCTCCGCGCAGCACTCCGGCCGAGTGACCTCTCGCCACCCGTCCGGACGGAAGCTGGCCGACCTCGCCGACGTGGTGCTCGACAACGGCGCGCCGTACGGCGACGCGACGCTGCCGCTGCCGGGCGGCGGCGCGGTCGGCGCGGTCTCCTCGATCACGGCGGCGCTGCTGGCGCAGCAGGTCACCGTGGAGGTGGTCGCCCGGCTGCTCGCGGAGGGTGAGCGGCCTCCGGTCTACCTGTCGGCGAACATCCCGGACGGGGACGCGCACAACAACGCGCTGGAGGCCCGGTACGCCGGCCGGATTCGCCGCGGGTCCTGACGCGGGGCGGTGTCGGCGCGGGCGTCGACACCGCGCGGTGTCTGCTGGGCGACCGGGAGGTGGCCGGGACATGTCGTGAACTCGTTTCGCGCTCGGGCGTGTGGGGCATTGGCGTTGCTGCCGGCGGCCCGGGACCGCCGGCAGTACCGTCTCACCGGAGGTAGCGCGTGTCCAAGGAGACCGAGAAGCAGCGTTGGCAGCGCAACTTCGCCGACCTGCTCCAGGAGTTGCGAGTCGCCCAGACCGGCGTGCAGATCCTCTTCGCCTTCCTGCTCACCCTGCCGTTCAGCAACGGGTTCACCCGGACCAGCGAGTTCCAGCGTGACGTCTACGTCGTCGCACTGCTCGCCGCGGCCGCCGCCACCGCGATGATCATTTCGCCGGTGGCGTTCCACCGGGCGCTGTTCCGGCAGGGGCGCAAGCCGGAGCTGGTGCGGTTCGCGCACCGCATGGCGACCGGTGGCCTCGGCTTCATGCTGATCGCGATGGTCAGCGCGGTCCTGCTGATCACCGACTTCGTGCTGGACCGGCCGATCGCGTTCGTGCTGAGCGCGCTGACCGGCCTCTGGTTCCTCGTCTTCTGGGTGATCCTGCCGTTCGCCCGACGCAACTGGGGTGACGACGACATCGATGACGAGGACGACGCCCCGGAGACCCTCAGCGTCGGCTGATTTCCGTCGATGTTCATGCCACGCTACCCCTGGGTAACAACCGGGGGTAGCGTGGCGTTAGTCGCGCACGTCGACGCCGCACCGAGCTTCGAGGGGGCAGCTGTGACCACGACACAGGACGGCCGACCGGCACCGGACGGCCCCGATTCCGAAGCCACCGCCGGCCCCGATTCCGGAGCCACCGTCGGCACCGCCGCTCCGCCCACCGTCGGCACCGCCGCCCCGTCCACCGTCGGCACCGCCGCGCCTCTGCCCGCCGAGGCCGGTCAGGTCTCCGAGAAGGAGGCCCGGAGGGTCGCCGAGGCTGCCCGCGAGTCCACCTGGGACCGTCCCAGCTTCGGGAAGGAGTTGTTCCTCGGCCGGTTCCGCCTCGACCTCATCAACCCGTGGCCGCGCTCCGACCCGGACGACGTGGCCCGCGCCGAGGCGTTCCTCGGCCAGCTCCGCGCCTTCGTGACCTCCGAGGTGGATGGCACGGCCATCGAGCGGGACGCCTCCATCCCCGACTCCGTCTTCCACGGGCTCGCCGACCTCGGTGCGTTCGGCATGAAGATCGACCGGAAGTACGGCGGTCTGGGGCTGAGCAACCTGCACTACTGCCGCGCCCTCCTGCTGGCCGGCTCGGTCAGCCCGGCGATCGGGGCGTTGCTCTCGGCCCACCAGTCGATCGGGGTGCCGCAACCGCTCAAGATGTTCGGCACCACTGAGCAGAAGCAGCGCTTCCTGCCCCGACTCGCCGCGGGCGAGGTCTCCGCGTTCCTGCTCACCGAGCCGGACGTCGGCTCCGACCCGGCCCGGCTCGCCACCACCGCCGAGCCTACCGAGGACGGCACCGGCTACCGGCTCAACGGCGTGAAGCTCTGGGCCACCAACGGCACCGTGGCCACCCTGCTGGTGGTGATGGCCCGGGTGCCCGCCGCCGAGGGGCGACGCGGCGGCATCAGCGCGTTCGTGGTGGACGGCGACAGCGCCGGCATCACCGTGGAACGGCGCAACGAGTTCGTTGGCCTGCGCGGCCTGGAGAACAGCCTGACCCGCTTCCACGACGTGTTCGTGCCCGCCGAGAACGTCATCGGCGGCGAGGGCAAGGGGCTCAAGATCGCCCTGACCACGCTGAACACCGGCCGGCTCTCACTGCCGGCCATGTGCGTCGGCGCCGGCAAGTGGGCGTTGAACGTCGCCCGGGAGTGGGCTGCCGACCGCGTCCAGTGGGGCCGTCCCGTGGGCGAGCACGAAGCGGTCGCCCAGAAGCTCTCCTTCATCGCCGCGACCACGTACGGCATGGAGACCATGCTCGACCTGTGCTGCCTGCTCGCCGACGACGACCGGAACGACATCCGGATCGAGGCGGCCCTGGTCAAGCTCTACGCCAGCGAGATGGCGTGGAAGATCGCCGACGAGTTGGTCCAGATCCGGGGCGGGCGCGGCTACGAGACGGCCGACTCGCTGGCCGCCCGTGGCGAACGCCCGGCCAACGTCGAGCAGGTGCTCCGCGACCTGCGCATCAACCGGATCTTCGAGGGCTCCACCGAGATCATGCACCTGCTGATCGCCCGGGAGGCCGTCGACGCCCACCTGTCGGTGGCCGGCGACATCATCGACCCGGAGGCGGGACTCGGCCGCAAGGCCCGCGCCGGCGCCCGCGCGGGAGCGTTCTACGCGAGGTGGCTGCCGACCCTCACGGTCGGCAAGGGCCAGAGCCCATCGGCGTACGCCGAGTTCGGCCCCCTCGCCGGCCACCTGCGCCAGGTGGAACGCTCCTCGCGCAAGCTGGCCCGCTCGACGTTCTACGCGATGTCCCGCTGGCAGGGAAAGATGGAGCGCAAGCAGGCGTTCCTCGGCCGAATCGTGGACATCGGCGCGGAGCTGTTCGCCATGTCCGCCGTCTGCGTCCGAGCCTTCGCCGAGCGCGACACCCGGCCGGAGAACGTCGAGCTGGCCGACCTCTTCTGCCGGCAGGCCCGGGTCCGGGTGGACGCCCTGTTCGCCGCACTCTGGGACAACACCGACTCGGTCGACACCGCCGCCGCCAAGCGGATCCTCGCCGGCCGCTACGCGAGCGTGGAAGAGGGCGTCGTCACCCCGTCCGCCGAGTTGCCGTGGGTGGCCCGCTGGCAGCCCGGCCCGTCCACGGCCGAGGACGTCCGCCGCCGCATCCCGCCGAAGCCGTAACCCCCGCCGGTCGGGGTGGTCGCGCCGGTCGCGCCGGTCGGGGTGGTCGCGCCGGTCGGGGTGGTCGCGCCGGTCGGGGTGGTCGGGGTGGTCGCGCCGGTCGGGGTGGTCGGGGTGGTCGCGCCGGTCGGGGTGGTCGCCCGGTCGCCCGGTCGCGGCGGTCGCGGCGGTCGCGGCGCAAGATCGTGCTCGATCCTGGATCCGTCCTGGATCCAGTGGCATCAGCCCGACGACGAGGCCACTACTTCCTGGTGACTTCCTGGTCCGAGCACGATCTTGTGGCGTGGCGTGGCGTGGCGTGTCAGCGAGCGATCGCCCAGGCCAGCACCCCCGCCAGGATCAGACCGTTGAGCCCGGCCAGGGCGAGGTACGCCGCAGGTGGGATCTTCTTGCCCCGGCGCACGAAGGAGACCAGGACGGCGGCGTAGCCGAGTAGCAGTACGGCGACGACGATCAGGAAGTAGAACACCCGACGACCTTAACGGCCTGGATCCGCAGGCAGACTGCGGCAGGCGGGGGTAACAGATGGTTGATCCACACCAGCTCACCGCTCTGGGGGCATCCAGCAGCCCGGACACCCCCAGATCGCCGACCTCGTGTCGATCACGGTCAGTCACCCAGGCCCCGCCGTGCCGTTGCGCGAATCTTGCGGCGGTACACGCGGACACGGGCTCACGGATGGAGCACGCGCTCACGAGCAGCGCGGCCCATGTGGAGCACGGGCTGCCGGGCGGAGCATGCGCTCATGCACGGGGCTCACGCACGGGGCTCACGCACCGGGCACGCGCTCACGAGCAGAGCGCGGCTCACGGGGAGCACGGGCTGCCGCGCGCAGCATGCGCTCACGCACCGGGCTCACGCACCGGGCTCACGCACCGGGCTCACGCACCGGGCTCACGCACCGAGCACGCGCTCACGAGCAGAGCGCGGCTCACGGGGAGCACGGGCTGCCGCGCGCAGCATGCGCTCACGCACCGGGCTCACGCACCGGGCTCACGCACCGGGCTCACGCACCGGGCTTACGCACCGGGCTCACGCACCGGGCACGGGCTCACGCGCTGAGCATGCGCTCAGGCACCGAGCGCGCCCGCAGACAAGACGCGCGCGGGCCGGGCCGGGCCGACGACGGTCGGGCTCAGCGGCCTCTGTTGCGCAGGCCGAGCTGGCGTAGCTCCAGCGCGGCCAGGGCGTCGACCGTCTCGTCGTCGCCGCGTCGCCATGCCTCGGCGACGTCGGGGGCGATCCGGGTCAGCCGGCCCAGCGGCTGGGTGGCCAGCGCGCGGAGCGCGAGCAGGTCTCGCCCGGCCGGGCCGGCTGCCAGCTTCGCGGCCGATCCGGCCCGACGCATCCAGCGCAGCCGCAGCGGCAGCCAACCGAAGAGCACCAGGCCGAGCGGAAAGATCAGCACCGCGATGGTGAGGGCGAGGGCGAGCTGGTCGACCAGGTGCTGCTGCTCCCGACCGGCGTCGGCGAGCCCCCGGGCGGCGTCGGCGGCACGCTGGAAGGGCGCGGTCAGCTCGTCACCGACCAGCGGCACCCGGCGGACCTTGCCGCCGGCGTCGGCGAGGTTGTCGGCGAGGCCGCCGCCGGCGCCCTCCAGCTTCTGCCCGGGTACGGCGAGCTTCTGCACCAGGTCGTGCAGCCAGAGTGCGGCGCGGATCGCGACGTACACCCACACGACGACGAGCAGGTCGGTCAGCAACTGGCGGACGGCGGTCGGAAACCGATCGGCGTAGATCTTCACGCCAGACAGCGTGCCACGAACGACTCCGGCCCCGCACCCGTCGATCGGTGGCCGGGACCGTCCGGGCCGGAGCGCCCGATCGGCAGTGGCCCCTGTCGATCAGGCGAGCCGCAGACCCACGAACGCGATGGTGTCACCCGGCAGGACGTACCGTTGGATCTCGACGAAGCCGTGCTGGCGGGCGAACCGTAGGCCCTCGTCGTTGGACGCCAGGACGACGGTCTCGATGGCCTGCGCGCCCAGCTCGCGGGCGCGGGCCAGCCCGCGCTGGTAGATCTGCTCCCCGTAGCTGCGCCGACGGCAGTCGGGCAGGACCCGCGCGATCACGGTCGCGGCGTCGGGTGCGGGAGGTCGTACGGTCGAGCAGCCCACCGCCACGCCGTCGACGTACGCGACCTCGAGGGTGTTGCGCTGGGCGCGAGCGGCGATCTCGTCGGTCGACAGGGGGCCGTGGGGATGATCGCGTTGTGGATGTGCTGCCAGTCGAGTAGCGCGGTCTCGCTGCCCGCGGGTCGGACCGGCGTGAACCGGAGGTCTGTCACCTGGTCAGCGGACGCACGCCGGGCAGGTGCCGAAGATCTCCACGGTGTGGCTGACGTCGGCGTACCCGTGCTCGGCGGCGACCCGGTCGGCCCAGCTCTCCACCGCCGGGCCGGCCACCTCGACCGTACGACCGCAGGCCCGGCAGACCAGGTGGTGGTGGTGGCCCTCGCTGCACCGGCGGTAGAGGTGCTCCCCACCCGGTGGGCGCATCACGTCGATCTCGCCCGCGTCGGCCAGCCCCTGCAGGGTGCGGTAGACGGTGGTCAGGCCGACCCGCTCACCGCGCTGCCGGAGCATCGCGTGCAGATCCTGGGCGCTGTGGAAGCCCTCCATCTCGCCCAGCAGCGCGCTCACCGCCGAGCGCTGCCGGGTGTTGCGCACCGCGGCGCCGCTCTCGCTCATGATCCCTCCCCCGCGTGGCTGACCGCGTCCGCCACGATGTGCGCGACGTGCTCGTCGACGAGGCTGTAGGCGATCTCCCGGCCCCGGCGGGAGCCGCGCACCACGCCCGCTCCGCGTAGGACCCGCAGGTGCTGGGAGACCAGCGGTTGCGCGGCGCCCAGCTTCTCCACCAGCTCGTGCACACACCGTTCGCCGCCGGCCAGCTCGCTGACGATGGCCAGCCGGATGGGCGCCGACAGGGCTCGGAGCAACTCGCTGGCTCCGTCGAAACCCTCGTAGCCTGTTGCGCTGGTCATCTTGCAACGGTAACCAATACCACCGACAATCCGCCGATCAGGCTTAGGGCGTGTGTCGAAGCCCCTGGCCGGCCCTGCGGCGGGCCCCGACGACGGCCGGCGGCGGTGGAGATGGGCTCGGATACGACACCGGTATCCGAGCCCATCTCCGCCTTGGCGGACCGCCGCCTGGACTCCGCCTCGGCTCGACCGAGGGCTTCGACACAGGCCCCTAGTCCAGGACGACCTCGTGCGGCTCCGCCGCCGGTACGGGCGCCGGCGCGGCGCGGCGGAGCAGCGCACGCCAGATCGCGCCGGCGACGGCCACCGTCAGGAACGAGGCGATCGCCAGCAGCACCACCGAGGCCCCCGGCGGGGTGTCGGCGTTGGCGGCCACCCAGACACCGGAGCCGGCGGCGAAGAACCCGAGCGCCATGGCGGCGGTCATCGTGCTGCGGAAGCCCCGGGTGACCTGCTGGGCGGTGGCCACCGGGACCACCATCAGCGCGCTGATCAGCAGCACCCCGACGGCCCGCATCGCGATGGTCACCGTGACCGCGGTGGTGACCGCGATCAGCAGGTTGAGGGTGCGCACCGGCAGGCCGGAGACGCGGGCGTACTCCTCGTCGTGGCTGATCGCGAAGAGCGCCGGCCGCAGGGCGATCATGGTGATCAGGATCGCCGCCCCGAGCACTCCGACGGTGATGAGGTCGCTGGTCGAGGTGGAGAGCAGCGACCCGAACAGGTAGGCGTTGAGGTTGGCGCTTGTCGCGTCCGAGAGGCCGACCAGTAGCACGCCGCCGGCGATGCCGCCGTAGAAGAGCAGGGCAAGGGCCAGGTCACCGGAGGTACGCCCGCGGGCGCGGACCAGTTCGATGGCGATCGCGCCGGCGGTGGCGACGATCACCGCCACCAGCACCGGCGAGCGGTTCAGGAGCAGGCCGGCGCCGACGCCGGTCAACGCCACGTGCCCGATGCCGTCGCCGATCAGCGTGAGCCGGCGCTGCACCAGGTAGATGCCGAGCGCCGGCGCGGCCAGGCCGATCACCAGCGCGCCGATCAGGGCACGCTGCATGTAGGGGTACTGGAAGAGTTCCATGGTCAGTTGCTCCACAGCCCGGCGGGCTCGTCGGGACCGTGCGGGTGCACGTGGTCGTGGTCGGGCTCCGCGTGGTGGCCGGCCGGGTCCGGAACCGGGCCGTCGTGACAGATGCCGCCCTGGTGGACGACGATCGCCCGACTGATCACCGGTCGCAGCGGGCCCAGCTCGTGGGCCACCAGCAGCACGGTCCCGCCGTCGGCGACGAAGTCGCGCAGTGCGCCCGCGAACGCCTCCTGGCTGGCCGCGTCCACCCCGGCGGTGGGCTCGTCGAGGATCAGCAGCTCCGGCTGACCGGCCAGCGCGCGGGCGATCAGGGTGCGCTGCTGCTGACCGCCGGAGAGGGTGGACACCGGATCGGTGGCCCGGTCGGCGAGCCCGACCGCGCGCAGAGCCGCGTCGACGGCGGCCCGGTCGGCCGCGCCGGGCGGGCGCAGGATGCCCCGGCGGGCCAGTCGACCGGACGCCACCACCTCGCGGACGGTGGCGGGCACGCCTCCGCCGGCGCCGAGGCGCTGCGGGACGTACCCGATGCGCCGCCACTGGCGGAACTGGCGCAACGGCCGGTCGAAGAGGGTGATCGAGCCGGCGCCCAGCGGTACCAGGCCGAGGATCGCGCGGATCAGCGTGGACTTTCCGGAGCCGTTGGCGCCGAGCACCGCAACCACCTCCCCGGCGGTCACGGTGAGCGAGACGTCCCGGAGCACGGGGCGGCCGTCGTAGCCGACCGCCCCATGCTCGACGGTGATGACGGGGGTGCTCACGAGCAGCTCAACGCCGTCCGCAGGGTCTGGAGGTTGGTACGCATCACCGAAAAGTAGTCGGCGTCGCTGCCTGCGGCGAGTCCTTCGATCGGATCGAGCACTGCGGTCTTCGCGCTGACCTGGCCGGCGATGGTCTCGGCGACCTTCGGGCTGACCAGCGCCTCGAAGAAGATCGTGCTGGCTCGGTGCTCCTTCGCCTCCTCGACGACCTGAGCGAGTCGCTGCGGCGAGGGCTCTACGTCGGGGCTCAGCCCGGTGATGCCGACCTGTTCGAGGCGGTAGCGGTCGGCCAGGTAGCCGAAGGCGGCGTGGCTGGTCACGATCTCCCGCCGCTGGCAGGTCGCGAGGCCCTTGCTGAACTCGCCGTCGAGGGCCGTCAGGTCGGCGCGCAGGGCCGTGGCCCGGGCCGTGTAGTCGGCGGCGTGGTCGCTGTCGACCTCGCCGAGCTGTTGGGCGAGCTGGTCGCCGATGCCGGCGAGCCGGGTGGGGTCGAGCCAGACGTGCGGGTCCTTGGCGTGCCCGTGCTGCTCCTCGCCCTGCTCCTTTTCGCCCTCGTGGTTGTGCCCGCCGGCGCTCGCGTCCAACAGCGGCTGCACGCTGGCCACGTCGAACACGCGGGCGTCGTCGTCCTGCGCGATCGCCTCGTCCACCGCGGGCTGGAAGCCCTTCAGGTAGACGATCAGCTCGGCCTCGGTGATCTCGCCGACCTGGCGTGGGCTCAGCTCCAGGTCGTGCGGCTCGGCGCCGGGCTTGGCCAGGTTGGTCACGTGGACGGCGTCACCGCCGACGCGCTCGGCGACGAACTGGAGTGGGTAGAACGCGGCCACCACGTCGACCCGTTGGGGATCGGCGCCGGCCGGGCCGCCCGTGGAGCAGGCGGCGACGACACCCAGGGCGAGCAGGGCGGTCGCGGCGGCCAGGACGCGGGACGTGGTGCGGTTGGTCATGTCCCCAACTGTCCGTGGTAACGACAATGATTGTCAAAAACGCATGCTTGCATGTCAGAGCAGCTTCGCCAGGCCCACCGTGACCAGCAGAGTCAGCATCAACAGTCGGATCAGCCGGGTCTGCGGCGCCTGAACCGGCCACGTGGTCACCAACAGGGCGATCAGGGCAGCGGCCAGGGCCAGCGTCAGTAGTCCGCCGACCACCCCCGGCGTGAAGAACGCCACCAGCACCACCACCAGGGCGAGCAGGAACACCGACGTCGGGTTCGCCCCGGCCAGACGGGCCAGCAGGGGGCGCTGCGTACGCTGCATCCCACAGACTCTACGAGGAGGAACCCCCGGTGCTGGTGACCAACCGGTTCGTGGTCGACGTCGATGTCGCCGACGGCTTCACCGAACGGGCGCACGCCGCCCTCACCGCGCTGGCCGCCTGCCCCGGCTACCTGCGCGGCCAGCTGGTCCGGGCCCTGGACGACCCCCGGTACTGGTCACTCGTCACCGAGTGGGAGTCGGTCGGCACGTACCGGCGGGCGCTGGGCGCCTTCGAGGTCAAGGTGAGCGCGGTGCCGCTGCTCGCCGAGTCGGTCGACGAACCGTCCGCGTACGAGGCGCTGGCCAGCGCCGCGCCCGGGGGAGCCGTGGTGGTCGCCGAGAGTGATCGGGCCGCTGGTCCTTACCGCTGAGCCGCCGGGCACTACCCTGCTCCTATGACCGCACCCGCCCCGCCGCCCGGTCCCGGTGTGGCTCCGCCGTTCGCCGCGCCACCCACCGAGGGTCGCCGGACCCGGCTCTGGATCGGCCTCGGCGTCGGCGCCCTCGCCGTGCTGCTCTGCTGCGGTGGCGGAGGCGCGGCCGTCGTCGGCCTGGCCGTGAGCGGCGTGCAGGCGGTACGCGAGCAGGGCCGCACGGTGACCGGCGACTACTACCAGGCGCTCGTCGAGCGCAACTACGGCCGGGCGTACGACCAGCTCTGCGACGACGCGCAGCGGCGCGAGTCCCGCCCCGAGTTCGAACGGCGGGCCGCCGCCGAGCCGCAGGTCACCGGGTTCCGGGTGGGTGAGGTGGACACCACCGACCTGACCGTCCCGGTCGACGTGACCCTCGACGGCGGCGAGCGGGAGCGGCAGCAGGTCAGCCTGGGCCAGGACGGTCAGACCGGTGGCATGGAGGTCTGCGGGGTGAGCTGACCCGCCCCCGGTATTCTGCTGGGCTCGGGACGTCGGTGGTCGTACCGTTGTCCCGAACCGACCGATCCATCCACATCTCGCCCCCGCCGACCGCCAGCCGGCGTAGGAGGAAACATGCCAGCCGACCGTATCGATGCCGTCGTCAGCCTCGCCAAGCGCCGAGGCTTCGTCTTCCCCTCCAGCGAGATCTACGGAGGCACCCGGTCGGCGTGGGACTACGGTCCGCTCGGCGTGGAGCTGAAGGAGAACGTCCGCCGGCAGTGGTGGAAGACCATGGTCCAGCAGCGCGACGACGTCGTCGGCCTCGACTCCGCGGTGATCCTGGCCCGCAAGGTGTGGGAGGCGTCCGGCCACATCGCCGAGTTCGTCGACCCGCTCACCGAGTGCCAGTTCTGCCACAAGCGGTTCCGGGCGGACCACATCGAGGAGGCGTACGAGGCCAAGCACGGCCACGCGCCCACCTCGCTCGCCGAGGTCAACTGCCCCAACTGCGGCAACAAGGGCACCTTCACCGAGCCGAAGATGTTCAACGGCCTCATGAAGACCTACCTGGGCCCGGTGGAGAGCGACGAGGGGCTGCACTACCTGCGCCCGGAGACCGCGCAGGGCATCTTCGTCAACTACAAGAACGTCGAGACGGTCGCCCGCAAGAAGCCGCCGTTCGGCATCGCGCAGACCGGCAAGTCGTTCCGCAACGAGATCACGCCGGGCAACTTCATCTTCCGGACCCGCGAGTTCGAGCAGATGGAGATGGAGTTCTTCGTCGAGCCGGGCACCGACGAAGAGTGGCACGAGTACTGGCTCCAGGAGCGCTGGAACTGGTACCTCGACCTCGGCCTCTCGGCGGACAACCTGCGCCTGTACGAGCACCCTGCCGAGAAGCTCTCGCACTACTCGAAGCGCACTGTCGACATCGAGTACCGCTTCCAGTTCGGCGGGACCGAGTTCGCCGAGCTGGAGGGTGTCGCCAACCGCACCGACTTCGACCTCTCCACGCACAGCAAGCACTCCGGCGTCGACCTGTCGTACTTCGACCAGACCAAGGGCGAGCGCTGGATGCCGTACGTCATCGAGCCGGCCGCCGGTCTGACCCGCGCGGTGCTCGCCTTCCTGCTGGAGGCGTACGACGAGGACGAGGCGCCGAACACCAAGGGCGGCGTGGACAAGCGCACGGTGATGCGGTTCGACCCGCGACTGGCCCCGGTCAAGGTGGCGGTGCTGCCGCTGTCGCGCAACGAGGCGCTGTCGCCCAAGGCGAAGGACCTCGCCGCGCTGCTGCGCAAGCGCTGGGTGGTGGAGTTCGACGACTCGCAGGCGATCGGCCGCCGCTACCGCCGGCAGGACGAGATCGGCACCCCGTTCTGCGTGACCGTCGACTTCGACACGCTTGACGACAACGCCGTGACGGTGCGGAACCGGGACACCATGGGCCAGGAGCGCGTCTCGCTGGACCAGGTCGAGCGTTACCTGATCGAGCGTCTCCCCGGCTGCTGAGACACCGGGCACGGGGCCCCGGCCGACGCGGAAAGCGCCGGTCGGGGCCCCGTACACTTGTGCGGTGACCGCCTCGACCGTGCCCGTGCTGCGCCCGTTGACCCTCGGGCCGTACCAGGTGTCACCGCCGGTGGTGCTCGCGCCGATGGCCGGGATCACCAACGTCGGCTTCCGTCGGCTCTGCCGCGAGCAGGGCGGCGGCATCTACGTCTGCGAGATGATCACGACCCGGGCGCTTGTCGAGCGGAACCCGAAGACGCTGCGCATGATCGCGTTCGGCGACGACGAGCAGCCGCGCAGCCTTCAGCTCTACGGCACCGACCCGGAGATCACCGCCGCCGCCGTGCGGATCGTCGTCGAACGCAACCTGGCCGACCACATCGACCTCAACTTCGGCTGCCCCGTACCCAAGGTCACCCGGCGGGGCGGCGGCGCGGCGCTGCCGTGGCGGCGTCGGCTCTTCGCCCGCCTGGTGAAGGCCGCGGTGGACGCCGCGGCACCCTCCGGGGTGCCGGTCACGGTCAAGATGCGCAAGGGCATCGATGACGACCACCTGACGTACGTCGAAGCGGGGCTCGCCGCCCAGGAGGCCGGTGTCGCCGCGGTGGCCCTGCACGGGCGGACGGCCTCGCAGCGCTACTCGGGCACCGCCGACTGGGACGCGATCGCCACGTTGAAGCAGGCCCTGGACGTGCCGGTGCTCGGCAACGGCGACATCTGGGAGGCCGACGACGCGCTGCGGATGGTCGCCCATACCGGTGTCGACGGCGTGGTCATCGGTCGCGGCTGCCTCGGTCGGCCGTGGCTCTTCGCCGACCTGGAGGCAGCCTTCAACGGTCGGCCGGAGCGGCGGCTGCCCACCCTCGGCGAGGTGGCGCTGACCATGCGCCGGCACGCCGAGTTGCTGGTCGACCAGTTCGTGGCCGGTGCCCGCAACCCGGCCCGGGGTGAGCGGGACGGCTGCACCGACTTCCGCAAGCACGTCGCCTGGTATCTGAAGGGCTTTCCCGTGGGTGGCGAACTGCGCCGCTCGCTGGCGATGATCGAGAGCCTGGCCCAGCTCGACGACCTGCTCGGCAAGCTCGACCCGGCGGAGCCCTTCCCGCTGGCCGCCCTGGGGCAGCCGCGCGGTCGTACCAACTCGCCGGGCAAGGTCTTCCTGCCGGACGGCTGGCTGGCCAGCCGGGACGACGACACTGTCCCCGAGGGCGCCGAGATGGACGACTCCGGCGGCTGACCCGCAACCGGCTGTGTTGCGCCATGGCCCGCGGGTGGCCGAACCCCTCGTCGGACTGTGCGCCAGAGCCGCCGGTCGTGTGCCGCCGCCGGCCCTGATGTGGCTCGGACGCCAACGGGTGACTTCCTCACCCCGCGCCGCCGCAGGTCGGCTCGGTCGTCCTACCGTGCCGCAGGTCAGCTCGGTCGTCCGACCTGGAAAACGCGCAGATCTTGGACACTTTCCGTTAGCGGCTAACGGAGAGTGTCCAAGATCTGCTCATGTCTCGGGGTCTCGGGGTCTCGGGTTGA
>NZ_JBNCKT010000057.1:0-36226 GCF_049841675.1 Micromonospora sp. DT4 | reverse complement strand
CACCATCCTCGCCATCACGGGACTGGTATCCGACCGCGCCGCCGAGCGGTGAACCACACCCACCGAACCGCCCATGCAAGCCTGCCGTAGTACACGAGAAAAATTCCCGGGTGCCGCAGGAGTCGCGGTGTCCGGGGGTTCTCGCGTTCCGGTCGAGGGGTCAGACCAGGCCGGCGTCGCGGAGTAGCTGCCACAGGCCGGCGCCGTCCGGCAGCCGAGGGCGCGCACCGGCAACCGGATTGGCGGGCGGCAACGGCCCATCCGGCGAACGTTCATACATCGTGCCTCCTGAACAGCGCGATCGAGATGGCGAACATGGGGAACATGGGGAACATGGGGAACGGCGGCTGATCGGGCGATCGGCCCGGGGCGGAAGCAACCTGGGGACACTCCCGCCCCGACTGGAGGCACTCCGTTGCTGACGAGAGAACCCCTACCCACCCCAACTTAGAAGGCACTGCCGTCACAGTCAACAGAGCATGCACGGTGAGTTACCCAGAGTGCGAAGATCGGTGCGCTGACGAGAGGTGGCGCCACCATGCCGCAATCACCGCTGTATGAGCAGATCATCGATGACGTCGCTGCTTCAATCCGCAGCGGCACCCTCAAACCGGGCGACAAGCTGCCGTCCATCGCCGAGATGCGTGAGCAGTACCAGTCGAGCGCGTGGCCTGTGCGTTACGCCCTTCGGATCCTGGAGGAGCGAGGCTGGATCGTCACTCGCCAGGGCAAGGGCTCTTTCGTGGCCCCCAACCCGCCCGCCTGAACCCGAGCCCAACGTCGCTTCCTTGATCGTTGGCTGCTGAGCGGTACGACACGCCGAGCGCGGTGCTGCTGAGGCGCCACCGATCGTCGGCCGCTCGAATGCCACCACAGGCTCGCGCTCGGGAACCGCCCACCTGGCCCGTTCGCGTGATGCCCCGCGGAGATCCGCGCAACTTCGGGGAAACTGCTGCCTCAACGCGCTCCGATGCAGCAGTTTCCCCGAAAGTGAGCGGATCTTGGGTCGCGTGCCCATCGGGCAGAGAGTGACCAGGGTGCTTGGCCGCGCGCGAGCCGATCTCGCACAGTAGGTTGGCGGGGTGACAGGACGGTTCCCGATCGAAGACGTCTCCCCCGTCGTCTCGTGCGGGCGATACCCGGCCAAGGCGGTGGTCGACGAGCCGGTTCCGGTGTCGGCGCGCGCCTACCGGGAGGGGCACGACGCGCTGGGCTGCAACGTGGTGTGGGGTGGCCCGGACGGCGAGCAGCGCCCGTTCACCCGGATGCGCCCCGGCGAGCCCGGCCAGGACCGCTGGCACGCCACGATCCGCCCGGACGCCGTCGGCTCCTGGACCTTCGCCGTCGAGGCGTTCCAGGACCCGTACCTGACCTGGCAGAACGCGGTGACCAAGAAGATCGCCGCCGGGCAGGGCCCGGAGGATCTCGCCAACGACCTGGCCGAGGGCACCCGGGTGCTCGCCGCCGCCCGGGCCCTCGTGCCAACCGCCGACCGGGCCCGCGTCGCCGACGCGCTCACCGCCCTCGCCGACACCGACCTGCCGTTACCGCAGCGGGTCGACCCCGCGCTCGCCCTCGCCGACCTGCTCTGGGAGCACCCGGTGCGGGAGTTGGTGACCGTCGGTGACGCGTACTCCCTCTGGGTTGACCGCAAGCGGGCCCTCTTCTCGGCCTGGTACGAGTTCTTCCCGCGCTCCGAAGGAGCGGCGGGTGGGCGCTCCGGCACCTTCGCCACCGCCACCGAGCGGCTGCCGGGTGTCGCGGCGATGGGCTTCGACGTGCTCTACCTGCCGCCGATCCACCCGATCGGCCGAGTCAACCGCAAGGGTCGCAACAACGCGCTCACCGCCGGCCCGACCGACGTTGGCTCGCCGTGGGCCATCGGCGCCGCCGAGGGCGGCCACGACACGATCCACCCCGACCTGGGTACGCCGGCAGACTTCCGGGCGTTCGTCGAGGCGGCGGCGGCGCAGGGCCTGGAGGTGGCGATGGACCTGGCGTTGCAGTGCGCGCCGGACCACCCGTGGGTCACCGAGCACCCGGAGTGGTTCACCACCCGGGCCGACGGCAGCATCGCGTACGCGGAGAACCCGCCGAAGAAGTACCAGGACATCTACCCGGTCAACTTCGACAACGACCCCGAGGGCATCCGGGCCGAGGTGCTGCGGGTCGTGCTGCACTGGGTGGGCGAGGGCGTCCGGATCTTCCGGGTCGACAACCCGCACACCAAGCCGTTCGACTTCTGGCACTGGCTGATCGCCGAGGTCAAGAAGGTCGATGAGGACGTGCTCTTCCTCGCCGAGGCGTTCACCCGACCGGCCATCATGCATGGGCTCGGCAAGATCGGCTTCACGCAGTCGTACACCTATTTCACCTGGCGCACGACGGCCGCGCAGATGCGGGAGTACTGCGAGGAGCTGGTCGCGTCGGCCGACCACATGCGGCCGAACTTCTGGCCGAACACGCCGGACATCCTGCACTCCTCGTTGCAGCACGGCGGCCCGCCGATGTTCAAGATCCGGGCGGTGCTGGCCGCGCTGCTCTCACCCTCCTGGGGCCTGTACGCCGGTTTCGAGCTGTTCGAGCACGTGGCCCGGCCGGGCGCGGAAGAGTACCTGGACAACGAGAAGTACGAGCTGCGCCCGCGCGACTGGGCCGCCGCCGAGGCACAGGGCCGCTCGCTGGCACCGTTCCTGACCATCCTCAACCGGGTACGCCGAAACAACCCGGCCCTGCACCAGCTCCGCAACCTGCGCTTCCACGAGATCGACAACCCGGCGCTGCTGTGCTGGTCGAAGCACGACCCGGCGACCGGCAACACCGTCATCGTGATCTGCTCGTTCGACTCGCGCGAGGTGCAGTGGGGCAACACGACGCTCGACATGCCGGCGCTCGGGTTCGACTGGCACGAGCGGTTCACCGTGTACGACGAGCTGACCGGCACCAGCTACGACTGGGGGCAGCGCAACGCGGTACGGCTCGACCCGTACCTGCAACCGGCGCACGTGCTGACCGTCCGCCGCCCGACGCCGCCCGCCGTGCCCGAGCCGGCCAGTGTCGAACCGGCGGATCTCACCGTCACCGACGTTCCGGAGGAGCTGTCCGGCGGCACCGCACCGGTGGCCCCGGCCACCGAGCCGTCGCTCCCGGCCAGCGTCGCAGAGCGCCCGGTTACCCAACCGTCGCCGCCGGCCACCGCGCCGGTGACCCCGGCCAGCGCGCCGCCGCCCCCGGCCACCGCGCCGGTGACCCCGGCCACCGCGCCGCCGCCCCCGGCCACCGCGCCGCCACCCCCGGCCACCGCGCCGGTGACCCCGGCCAGCGCGCCATCTGCCCCGGCCACGGCGCCGGCGACGCCGGCCACCCTGGCGGCCCGTGCGGCGGCCCGTGCGGCTGCCGCCCAATCCTCGGCCGGCCGCCCGTCCGCGCCCAGCCCGGCTGCCACCCGCCCGTCCCGCTCCGCGCCGACCGCTTCCGCCCCGAAGGACGACCGATGGACCAGCTGATCACCGGCGTGACGCACGACCCGCACGCGCTGCTCGGCGCGCACCCCGCCGAGGGGTCGACAACGATCCGCACGATGCGCCGGGGCGCGGGCGACGTGCTGCTGCTCGTCGGCGACGAACGGCACCCCATGAAGCGGGTGCACGACCTGGGCGTCTTCGAGGCGCAGGTCGAGGGCACCGTGCTCGACTACCGGGTGGAGGTCGACGGCACGGCGCACGACGACCCGTACCGCTACCCGCCCACCCTCGGCGAGCTGGACCTGCACCTCATCGGCGAGGGCCGGCACGAGCGGCTGTGGGACGTGCTCGGCGCGCGGGTGTTCGACGAGGGCGTGGCGTTCAGCGTCTGGGCCCCCAACGCCCAAGGCGTACGCGTGGTCGGCGACTTCACCGGCTGGGGGTCCGACGACGGGTGGCCGATGCGGTCGCTCGGCTCCAGCGGCGTGTGGGAGCTGTTCGTCCCCAACGCGCGGGTCGGGGCCCGCTACAAGTACCGGGTGCTCGGCGCCGACGGGCAGTGGCGGGACAAGGCCGACCCCCTGGCGGCGTACGCCGAGGTGCCGCCGGCCACCGCCTCGGTGGTGCACCGCTCGACGTACCGGTGGAACGACGCCGACTGGCTCGCCCGGCGGGCCGAGCGCCAGCCGCACCAGGAGCCGATGAGCGTCTACGAGGTGCACCTCGGCTCCTGGCGGCCCGGCCTCGGCTACCGGGAGCTGGCCGACCAGCTCACCGCGTACGTCACCGAGCTGGGCTTCACGCACGTGGAGTTCCTGCCGGTGATGGAGCACCCGTTCGGCGGCTCCTGGGGCTACCAGGTGACCGGCTACTACGCGCCGACGTCCCGCTTCGGTGAACCAGACGAGTTCCGCCACCTCGTCGACGCCCTGCACGACGCGGGCATCGGCGTGATCCTCGACTGGGTGCCCGCGCACTTCCCCAAGGACGAGTGGGCCCTCGCCCGGTTCGACGGCACCCCGCTCTACGAGCACCCCGACCCCCGGCGCGGCGAGCACCCCGACTGGGGCACGTACGTCTTCGACTTCGGCCGCCGCGAGGTGCGCAACTTCCTGGTCGCCAACGCGCTCTACTGGTGCGAGGAGTTCCACGTCGACGGGCTGCGGGTCGACGCGGTCGCGTCGATGCTCTACCTGGACTACTCTCGCGAGGAGGGCCAGTGGTCCCCCAACCAGTACGGCGGTCGGGAGAACCTGGAGGCCATCGCGCTCATGCAGGAGGTGAACGCGACGGTCTACAAGCACCACGCCGGGGTCGTGCTGATCGCCGAGGAGTCCACCGCCTGGCCGGGGGTCACCCAGTCCACCGCCGGCGGCGGGCTGGGCTTCGGGTTCAAGTGGAACATGGGCTGGATGCACGACACCCTGCTCTACACCTCGAAGGACCCGATCTACCGCCAGCACCACCACCATCAGCTCACGTTCTCCCTGGCGTACGCCTGGAGCGAGAACTACGTGCTGCCGATCAGCCACGACGAGGTCGTGCACGGCAAGGGCTCGCTGGCCGGCAAGATGCCCGGGGACACCTGGCAGCGACTGGCGAACGTCCGGGCGCTACTGGCGTACATGTGGGCGCACCCCGGCAAGCAGTTGCTGTTCATGGGCTCCGAGCTGGCCGACGACCGGGAGTGGAGCGAGGAGCGCGGCCTCGACTGGTACCTGCTGCACGACCCGGCCCGCGCCGGCGTGCAGCGGCTCGTCGGTGACCTCAACCGCGTCTACCGGGCCACCCCGGCGCTCTGGGCGCAGGACACCGAACCGGCCGGGTTCCGCTGGATCGCCGGGGACGACGTCGCCAACAACACCGTCTCCTTCGTCCGGATCGCCCCGGACGGCTCGACGCTGGTGTGCGTGGCGAACTTCTCCGCGTCCCCGCTGCACGCCTACCGGATCGGGCTACCGGCAGGCGGGACGTGGACCGAGGTGCTCAACACCGACGCCCACCACTACGGCGGTTCCGGGGTGGGCAACCTGGGGGCTGTGCACGCCGAGGACGTGCCGTGGCACGGGATGGTGGCATCCGCGGCCCTCCAGGTGCCCCCACTGGGCGTCATCTGGCTCCGCCAAGGCTGACCCCCGCTGCCTGCTCGGGTTGATCGTGCTCGATCCTGGTTGTAGTGGCCTCGTCCCCGACGAGGGGGCCTGTTTGCTGGATCGAGCACGATCATGGGATGGCTCGCGTAACTGGGTGCTCGGAGGCATGGAGATCCGAGCAACTTCCCGAATGTTGCTGCCTCCGGCGCGCGGGAGACAGCAACATCCCTGATGTTGCGCGGACCTTGGCGACCGCACGCCTCGGCTCAGGCACCAGCCGGCGCTCAGACCAGGCCGGCGTCGCGGAGTAGCTGCCACAGGCCGGCGCCGTCCGGCGCGGACAACCACTTCTGCCCCACCGGCCCCGACGGCCGTCCCGCTGGAGCGGGCAGGCTACCGGCCAGCACCGACTGGGTCGGGGACAGCCGGCGGATCGCCACCCCGGCGACGTTCTCCGGGTGGGCGGCGGCGAACTCCCGGTAGATCTCCTGGTCGTGCTGGCCGTCGTCGCCGACGAGCAGCCAGCGTACGTCGGGGAACTCCTTGGCCAGCCGCGCGAGGGTGGAGCGCTTGTGCTCCATGCCGCTGCGGAACCAGCGGTCGGCGGTCGGACCCCAGTCGGTGAGCAGCAGCGGCCCGGCCGGGTAGAGGTGCCGGGACAGGAACCGCGTCAACGTGGGCGCGACGTTCCAGGCGCCGGTGGAGAGGTAGAAGACCGGCGCGCCCGGGTGTGCGGTGACGAGCCGCTCGTAGAGCACCGCCATGCCGGGTACGGCGGCGCGGGCGTGCTCGTCGAGGACGAAGGTGTTCCACGCGGCGAGCAGGGGCCGGGGCAGCGCCGTGACCATCACCGTGTCGTCGATGTCGGAGAGGATGCCGAACTTGACATCCGGGTCGATGATGCGCACGGGCGCGTCGACCGGCTCGGCGTCGGCCACGCTGAGCCGCACGGTGCCCCACCCGGGCGGCAGGTCGGCCTCGACGAGCGTGTCGATGAAGCCGCTGCGGTCGGCGCGGGCCTCGTGGCGCACCCCGCCGGCCTCGATGTGCACGGTGACGTGCTTGGCGGGCAGGGTGGTGAAGCTACGCCAGCCACGGACCTTCTCCAGCCGGCCCCGGTGGCGGGTGTCCGGACGCCCCAGCAGCACCCGGCACATCACGCGCACCCAGCCCGGGCGGCCGTAGCCGGTGTACGCGACGATGTTCATCCGCCAGCCGGTGCGCCGCAGCCGACGCTCCACGAGCTGGTGCACGGCGTCCTCGATCCGCGCGGCCCGGTGCAGATTCGGCACGGCCAGTTCGCCGGCGGGTGTGGGTGGCACCCGCCAACCCTGCCACACGCCGACGCCGACGGCCACGCGAGCCGGTTCGAGGGCCGCCCGCGCGCACCGCCTTCGGACCACGGCCACGCGCACCGACCCGGACCACCGCCAGGCGACCCGGCGCGGACCACGGCCACTGCCACGCGAAGCCACCCGGACTGCGCCGAAGCGGCCCGCCGGCCCGCGGTCCGTGAAACACTCCGGTCGGGACGACGACGGGGGCGTGGTCGTGTCGCATCCAGAGCAGCACCGCGGGCGGTGGCGTCCGCGACTCGACCGGCCGGCGCTCGTCGCGCTGCTGTTCGGTCTGGTCGGTGTCGGGTACCGGCTGGTCCTGACGCTGTTTACCGTGCCGGTGTCGAACAGCGACGAGGCGACCTTCGGGCTGGCCGCCCTGCACATCGGGCAGGGTCGGGAGCGTCCCGTCTTCCTCTACGGCCAGCACTACATGGGGATGCTGGAGTCCTACCTGGCCGCGCCCCTGCTCGCCGTGGCCGGGCCGAGCTGGCCGGTGCTGCGGCTGCCGATGCTCGCCCTGTACGCGGTATTCCTCTACCTCGTGTACCGGCTCACCCGTCGGCTCTACCCGCCGTGGTTCGCCGTCCTCGTGGTCGGTCTGCTGGCGCTTGGGCCGGAGCGGGTGGTGCGCGACCAGCTCACCGTGGTCGGGGGTCGACCGGAGGTCAAACCGGCGGTGCTGTTGATGCTGCTGATCACCGTGGGGCTGGCCGCCGGGTCGGTGCGCCACCGTCGACTGGCCGTCGCGCTGTTCGGGCTGCTGGCCGGGCTGGCCGCCTGGTCGGACTGGCTGATCCTGCCGTACCTGGCGGTCGCCGCGGTGGCCCTGCTCTGGGCGGTGCGGCGGGAACTGCTCGGCTGGGCCGGGCTGCTGGTGGTGGCGGGTTTCGTGGTCGGGGTCGCGCCGATGATCGTCGACAACCTCCGTGCCGGGCCGGGTGAGGACTCGCTGACGGTGTTCCGGGAGGTCAGCACCAAGGCCGGCCCGCTGCCGCCATGGTCCGACCGAATCCGGGGCGGCCTGTTGGAGGGGGTACCGCTGGCGCACGGGCTCTGCCCGGTCGACGGCTGCGGCCGCTGGCAGCAGTGGTTCGGATTGCTCTACCCGGTGCTGCTGGTGGCCGCCGCGGCGCTCGCGCTCGTCGCGTACCGCCGGGCCGCGGGCACGCCAACCGGCGACCGCGCCGCGCGCACGACACGGCCCGCGCGCACGACACGGCCCGCGGGCACGCCACCCGCCGGGGGCACGCCACGGGCCGCGCGGGTCGGGCCGGTGGTGCAGCTCGCGCTGGTCGTCGGTGCGGCGTTGACCCTGCTGTCGTACGTGCGCAGCCCGCTCGCCGCGACCAGCCCGCTGGACAACGCCCGCTACCTGTCGGTGCTGCAACTGTCGCTGCCGGCGGTGCTCTGGCCGCTCTGGGCCGTGGCCCTGGCCGGCTGGCGGGGCACGGTGGGCGCGTTCGGTCGGCTGACCGGTGCGCTGGCCACCGCCGTGCTGGCGGCGCTGGCCGCGACGACGTTGGTGGTCACCGTGCTCTTCGCGACCAGCGGCACGGCCGCGTCACGGACCGAGGAGCGTCAGGCCCGGGAGCTGGCCGTCGCGCTGCGCGCCGACGGACCCCACGAGGTGTACGGGGACTACTGGACCTGCAACCGGCTCATCTTCAACACCGACGAGACGGTGGTGTGCGGAGTGCTGGACGGCGACCTGTCCCCCGGGCAGAACCGCTACCGGCCGTACTGGCGGCAGGTCGGGCGGGCCGCGCGGCCGGGTTACGTGGTGGAGACCGACTCGCCGATGGACCGGCGGCTGCGTCGGCTGCTCGCCGACCGGCCCGACGCCGCCCCGGTACGCGAGGTGGGTGGCTATCGCGTGTACCACCCCGACACCCCGGTGCGGCCGTGGCGGTAACGACGGGTCGTACGCTGGCCGGGCCGCCGCCGTACCCGTTCGAGGAGACCCGATGCTCATCCTGCTGCCACCCTCGGAGGGCAAGGCCGACGCCGGCACCGGGCGGCGGTGGACGCCGGACAAGCTCTCGCTGCCGGAGCTGAACCCGGCCCGCGAGCGCGTCCTCGACGCTCTCGTGGCGCTCAGCGTGGCGCCGGACGAGGAGGCCGCGTTGACCGCGCTCGGGCTCAGCGACGGCCAGCGCGGCGAACTGCGCCGCAACTCCCGGCTGCGGGAGGCGGCCACCGCACCTGCCGAGCGGCTCTACACCGGGGTGCTCTACGAGGCGTTGGAGCTGGCCACGCTGCCGTCGACGGCGCTGCGGGCGGCCCGCCGGTCGATCCTCATCAGCTCCGGGCTATGGGGCGCGGTACGCCTCGCCGACCGGATTCCGCCGTACCGCTGCCCGATCGGGGCCCGCCTGCCGGACATCGGGGCGCTGTCGGCGTACTGGCGCCGGGAGCTGCCGCCGGTCCTGGCCGGCGCGGCCGGTCGGGGCCCGGTGCTGGACCTGCGCTCCGGCGCGTACGCGGCCACCTGGACGCCGCGCGGTGAGCTGGCCGAGCGGACGGTCACCGTACGGGTGCTGCACGAGCGGGAGGTCGACGGCGTGCCCGTCCGCTCGGTCGTGAGTCACTTCAACAAGGCGACCAAGGGGCGTCTGGTGCGCGACCTGCTCCTGGCCGGCGTCAAGCCGCGCACCGCCGCGGAGCTGATCGGCACACTGCGGGAGCTGAAGCACACCGTGGCGGAGGAACCGGCCGCCGCCGGCCGGGTGCGGCAGGTGGATCTGGTGGTCACCGACCTGTAGCGGCGTAAGCCGCAAGATTTGCTCAAGGCTGGGCGGGACACGTTCCGCAACGGCCGCGCAGGGGCCACGGTAGGGGAACCCAGACTCCGACAAAGGAGCCTTCGTTGGCCCGTAATCCCGCCCTGCTCGACCGGCCCCGCTCGCCGGCGACGCCACCCCCGCTGGACTGGCAGACCCTGGGCGACGCGTTCGAGGCGGCCTGCCTGCTGCGCTGCACGGCGCCCCCGGCGGGCGCCCGACCGACGACCACGCTGCCGTCGCACGCGCCGGGGGTCGAGTTCAACCGGGAGGACGCCGCGCAGCGGATGCGACAGCTGCTCGCTCGCCTCGACATCCCGGTCACCCAGGAGGTCACGTTCGGCGGGCTACGCCGCCGCTACGAGCTGCACCGACTCTGGGTGCCGCCGGAGCACCGGAGCGCGTACGCCCGGCTGGTGGACGCGGGCTGGTGGCAGGGGCGTCGGGAGCTGTTGGGCGGTCCCGTGCCGGGCGCGTCGCCGGCCCGCCGTCGGTGGACGTCCCGACTCGCGGCGGCGGCGTGGCGGTCGGCGCTGCTGGCCGGCGGACGGCACGTGCGGCGGCACATCCTCGGCATCCGGCTCACCGACCGGGAGTTGGCCGCCGTGCTGATCCGCAGCGCGGCCGTGCTCGACGTGCCCGCCGTACTCCGCCCGGGCACCGGCTGTTTCCTGGTCAGCGTGGCCGACGGGCCGGACCGCGAGCGCATCCTGCGTAGCGCGTCGACGGAGCCGGCGCGCGGCGCGGTACCGGAGCCGGCGCGCGGCGCGGTACCGGAGCCGGCGCGCGGCGCGGTACCGGAGCCGGCCCGCCGACCGCCTACTGAGCGAGGGTCGACCCCACATCCCCCGAGGTACTGACGGGTACGGGCTTGCGCGCGCCCGCCGGAGCGCGCACAGTGCAGCGCGTGAGTCGTACCTCGTCGGGTCGGGCCGGTCGGTGCCGCGCGGGGGCGGCGGCGCTGGCGCTGGTCGCGGCCCTGACCACCGCCGGCTGCCGGGACGACCCGGGCGAGCCGGTGGAGATCCGGATCGCGACCGGCAGCCCCACCGCCGTCTACTACGCGTTCGGGCAGTCCCTCGCGACCATCCTCAACCGCGAACTGCCCGGGGTACGGGCCAGCGTGGTGATCACCGCGGCCTCGGCGGAGAACGTCCGCCTGGTCGGCTCGGGAGCGGCCGAGCTGGGTTTCACCCAGGCCGACGTGCTGCCCAGCAGCCCGACGCAGAGCCCGCCGGTGGACGCGGTGGCCCGGGTGTACGACGACCAACTGCACCTGGTCACGACCGACGGCGGTCCGGTCCGCACGGTCGGCGACCTGCGTGGCCGACGGGTGTCGGTGGGGGCGGCCGGCTCCGGCACGGAGGTCACCGCCACCCGGCTGCTGGAGGTGGCCCGGCTCGGCGACGACGCGGTACACCGGGAACGGCTCGGCCTGGACGACTCGGTGGCCGCTCTGCGCTCGGGACGCATCGACGCGTTCTTCTTCTCCGGTGGTCTGCCGGTGCGGGGCATCGAGGAGCTGGCCGGACGCAGCGCCACCCGGATCGTCGACCTGGGCGAGTGGACGGAGCCGCTGCGCGCCCGCTACGGGCAGATCTACGTCTCCCGGGACATCCCCCGCTCGGTGTACGGGATGAACCCGGTGACCACGGTCGCCGACCCGAACTACCTGATCGTGCGGGCCGACCTGCCCGAGCCGCTGGTTCGGGAGGTGACCCGACTGTTGATGGAGCGGCGGGCCGAGCTGGGCGCGGCGCATCCCGCGGCGGGGCGGATGAGCCCCCGCTCGGCGATCGCCACCGCTCCGCTGCCGCTGCACCCGGGGGCCGCCGCCTGGTACCGGGCGGCCAAACCCTGAACCGCCGGGCGCCGGGCGGCCGCGTCGTGGACCGCCGGGTCGCCGCGACGGCCGGCCCCTGAACTGCCGGTCCGCCGCGACGGACCGCTAGCCCGCCGGGGTGGGCCACAGGTCGGCGGCCGGGTCGCCGTCCACCGGCTCTCCCGCCGGCTCGGCCGCCGGGAACCACAGGCCGGCGACCAGCCCGCGCGGTGTTCCCGCACGCATGGTGAGCCGTCCGTCGGAGGCGTCCACCAGCACGGCGGCGATGGTCAGACCGAGCCCCGCGCCGTCGACGTTCTGCGCGTCCGGGGCCCGCCAGAACCGCTCGGTGGCCTGGCCGAGCTGACTCTCGGTCATCCCCGGGCCGGTGTCGCGTACCTCCAGGACCACCCCGTCGTCGCACCGGGCCACGGTCACCGTCACCGCCCCGCCGGCTCCGCTGAACTTCACCGCGTTGTCGATCAGGGCGTCCAGCGCCTGGTCCACGGCGGTCGGCACGGTCCACGCGTACGCCGGGGCGTCGCTTGTGGCGAGGCGCAGCGCGACCGACCGGTGCCGGGCCAGCGGCGCCCACGCGGCCACCCGGGAGGCCGCCACGGCGGCGGCGTCCACGGTGACCCGCTCGTTCTCCTCACGTTCGGCGCGGGCCAGGGTGAGCAGCGCGTCGAGCACCAGCGCCAACCGGTCGGTCTCCTCCAACGCCAACCGGTGCTCGGAGCGCCCGTCCGCGTCGGTCAGGCTGGGACCCAGCTCCTCCACCCGCAGCCGCAGCGCGGTGAGCGGATTGCGTAGCTGATGGCTGGCGTGCGCGACGAACGCGCGCTGCCGGTCCATCACGTCGGAGACCACGTCGGCCATGTGGTTGAAGCTGGCCGCGAGTCGGCGCAGCTCCGGCGGTCCGAGTCGGTGCTGCACGCGGGCGCTCCGGTCGCCCTCGGCGATCTCGTGGGTGACCGCGTCCAGTTCGGTGACCGGCCGCAGCACCCATCCGGCCAGCCCGAACGCGGTGAGCACGCAGGCCAGCACGACGAGCAGACCGGCCAGGGTGAGCAGCAGCCACCAGGTGGTCACGGCCCGGCGGATCTCGTCGGCCGGCGTCACGATCACCACCGCGCCGAGGACCTCACCGCCGTCGTTGATGGGCACCGCCACCACCACCGGACCGGCGGACCACGGCCAGACCGACTCGGGCGCGCTGCTCTGCTGGCCGGACAGCGCGAGGTCCAGCACCGTGGCGGTCCCCGTGGACTGCCAGCTCGCCGAATCCACGACGATGCCCCGGTCCCGGTCGACGACCGCCGCGCCGATCCCGTACAGCTCGTCGTAGCTGCGCAGCTCCGCCCCGATCGGCCCGGGTTCGCCGCCGCGCAGCGCCGGCCCGGCCAGCGAGGCGAACCGGGTGGCGTCCGCGAGCCGGTCGGCGCGTACGCGTTCGGTCTCCCGACTGGCCAGGGTGACGGCGAGAGGGCTCTCCAGCGCGACGAGGACGAGCACCATCAGCAGCAGGTAACTGATCACCAGTCGGCGGCGCACGGCGGCCCCTCACACATCGCGCAGCCGGTAGCCGACACCGCGGACGGTCTCCACCAGGCGCGCGTCGCCCAGCTTGCCGCGCAACGACCCGACGTGCACCTCGACGGTGTGCGGGTCGGCCCAGGTGGTGCCCCAGGCGTCGAGCAGGATGCGGTCGCGGGGCACCGCCACGCCCGGCTGACGGGCCAGCGACAGCAGTACGTCGAACTCCTTGCGGGTCAGCGTCACCGCACGCCCCGCCACCGTCACCGTGCGGGCGGGCACGTCGATGCGCACCGTCCCCGCCTCGATCAGGTGCCGCTCGGGCGCGGTGTGCGCGGCGCGGCGCAGCACCGCCTCGATCCGGGCCTGCAACTCCACCATCGAGAACGGCTTGACCACGTAGTCGTCCGCGCCCAGGCGCAGCCCGAGCACCCGGTCGCGCTCCTCACCCCGGGCGGTCACCGCGATGATGCCGAGCTGACTGCTGCGTCGGCGCAGCTCCCGACACACCTCGGTGCCGTCGCCGTCGGGCAGGGTCAGATCGAGCAGCACCAGGTCGCAGGGGGCGGCGGACAGCGCGGCCGCGACGGTGGCCGCGTGCTCGACCTGGTAGCCGCGGCGGGTCAGGGCGGAGGAGAGCGCAGCGGCCACCCGGCGGTCGTCCTCCACCAGCAGGATCCGCACCGTGCCCCCATCCGTCGCAGCCGTCCTGCGAATGGTGGCAGAAGGGTGCCGCGAGCGGGAGGGCCGCCTCCCGGTCGGGTCCGCTACAGACCGAACGTGTCGTCGGCGACCGCGTCACGGACGCCGTCGGCGAAGCCCCGGAAACCGGGATCGTCGTGCCGGGCGGGCACGCTGGTGACGTTGACGCCACTGGCCTGTGTGACGGCGTCGACCAGGGGCGGGAAGTCGATCTCGGCGTCGTCGAAGGCGTCGTCGTCCGCCTCGGCCAGGTTGATCACGTGCTGCACGTCGTCGGACGGGGTGTCCGGGTCCTCGGCCCACTCGCCGCCGGCCCGGTAGCACTCGTCGTACAGCCCGCGCTGGGTGTCGGTCCAGTCGTCGTCGTAGCTCGCCATCGTCCATCCCTTTCCGGCCGCTCCACCTGAGCATGCCGGGCGGTGGCCGGCGTCGGCGGCGGTACGGCCGAAACGCGTGCCGGCCGACGCTCTCGTAGCGCCACATGGGCGACGTAGTCTGCGGAGGTGATCTACAAGCTGTTGCCGACCGTCGAGTGGGACGACGCCCAGGCCGCCGGCGTCGTCGCCGGCTCGGCCGTGGACCGCCAGGACGGTTTCATCCACCTCTCCGCCGCCGACCAGGTGGTGGAGACGGCCCGCCGGTACTTCTCCGGCGCCACCGGCCTCACCCTGCTGGGCGTGGACGAGGACGCGCTGGCCGACGCCCTGCGCTGGGAACCGTCACGCGGCGGGCAGCTCTTCCCGCACCTGTACGGGCCACTGCCGCTGAGCGCGGTGGTGACGGCGCGGGCGTTGCCGGCGGACACCCCGGTCGCCGACGCGGTCGCCGCCCTGCTCGACTGAGCCGCACCCACGCCCCGACTGCGTCGCGGGGTGAGCGCGCCACCGGCCCGCCCGCGCCGGAGCCCCGACGCGACCGCGCCCGGTCCGACGGGTGTCGGGCCGGGCGCGGAACGTGGCGCGTGGTGTCAGCGGCAGAGCCGGGTGATCTCCTCGGCGAACCGGTCCATCGGGTTGGCCTCCGCCGGCCCCAGCAGGTAGGTCTTCAGGTCGCGGCGTGCCTCGGTCATCGGGTCGTCACCGGTCCGGGTCACCGCCACGATCTTCTCCAGCTCACCGCAGTCGGCGGAGAGCAGGTACGCGGCCCGCGCGGTCGGATACTCCCGACGGAACTCGTCCTCCGGCAGGCCGCCCGGGTTGGCCACCACGTACGGCCGCTGACTCTGCACGAAGTCCGAGACCACACTGGACACGTCGCTGATCAGCAGGTCTGTCTGGTTGAAGCAGTCGAACAGCGCGGGCGTGCGGCCGATCACCACCAGGTGCGCGGTGCCGTCCAGGGACGCCGCGTTGGGGTTGCCGCCGGCCGCCCGGATCGCCTCGACGATCCGCTCGTGCACGGCCCGGGCCGCCTTCGACCGTGACCCGGTGAGCGGGTGCGGCTTGTAGACCAGACGCACCCGGGGGTTGGTGGCCAGCAGGCCCTTGACGATCCGCTCACCCATCAGCACCAGCGAGGTGTGGTACGGGTCGTCGTCGAGCCAACCCTCCCAGGTGGGCGCGTAGAGCACGGTGAACGGCCGGTCCACCGACTCGGCTCCGAAGGTGTGCACGCCGGCCAACTGCGGCCGGCCGATCTCCACGATGTCCGCGTCGAGCACGCCCACCCCGGCGCGGGCGTACCGCTCCCGCCCGGCCAGGCCCGCGACCCAGACCTCGTCGTACACCTTGCTGTAGGGGTTGACGCTGGCCTGCTTGTCGCTGTCGCCGTGCCCCACGAAGACGTGCTTCGTGCCGGGCTCGCGCAGCATGTGGATGTTCGCGCCGACGTTCGCGGCGTAGAGGGCCGCGCGGACGCTGCCGAGTTCGAGGTTCATGAAGTCCACCCCGGCCGGTACGCAGAGCACCGGCAGACGGGTGTCGGCCAGCTCGGCGAACGCCTCCCGGCTGCGCATCAGCACCACCGCGCGCTGGTTCAGCGCCTCGGTCGGAGCGAGCCACATGTTGGCCTGGTAGACGTCCTTGGCCGGGCCGGCGAAGTAGAGCGCCACCTCGGGCCGGTACGTGTCGAGCCAGCGCTGCACGGCCGGCAGCAACGGACCCTGGCCGGAGCCGCGACCACGCAGCCAGGTCACCGCGATGATCGCGCCCACCAGCCCGGTCGCCGCCACCGTCACCGCGGCGGCCACGAGGAACGGAATCGCATCGTGCTGCACTGCGGCGACCACCGCGGCCGGGACCAGCAACAGGTTGAGCAGGGGCATCCGCTCGCCCGCGACCGCCGCCGCCCAGGCCGGTGGCCGAGGGGCCGAGTGCATCGGGCCCAGCTCGATGTTGCGCACCAGGGCCGACAGCGGGTTACGACGGTCGATCATGGTGGAGAGCGCGCCGGCGAAGACCGAGACGACCCACACCGCCGCCGGCAGGATCAGCAGCAGGCTCAGCTCGGTGCCGTCGAGGGCGACCTCCGCGGCGACCAGCAGCACGGCTGCCAGGTCCCGGGTCAACTGCCGGTACGACCAGTGCAGGCCGACCTTCTCCAGCAGCAGCTGCGACGGCGGGGACCAACGGGCGACGGCGAACTCGCCGACCACCGCCGCCAGTCCGGCGACGGCGAACAGGGCGACCCAGCCGAAGGCGCCTGCGACGAGCATGACCAGGTAGGCCAGCACCAGCAGCGCGCTGTACGCAGCAACGCCGATGCGTCCCGATAACGTGCCGAACAAAGGTACAGCTCCCTATGCGAGTGGTGACCGGCTGGGCGAGTGGGCCCTCGACGGCGACGCCGAGCGGGGTGGGTGACGGACGACGCCGGGCCAGCGCGACGATGTGGACTTCGCAGCCTCGCGCGCCGTCGCCGGGCCGGCCCGGTCCACACACACGCCACGTTCGATGTCCGAACTCCTGAATTGCAGTGTGCCACGGGCGCACCGGCCCGTATTCAGCGAAACGGGCCGCTCACGCGTGACTGCGACCTTAACGTCGCGGGACGTGGAGGTATCACCCGGGTGTCGGGGACCATTGCGGACACCAGGTCCGTCCACCGCAACGGCACCCGGCACCTGTCGCGGCGATCCGACCGGGCCTGTCCCCGGGCCGTCACACCACGGCCCGAACGCGGTGGGCGTCCGGGCCGTGGTGACTGACTGTTTGCTCAGCTCAGCCGCCGGTGGTCGGTGTCGCGGCCGCCGTGGTGCGGTAGCAGTACATTCCGCCGGGGGACTTACGCGACGCGAACCGTTCCAGCCCCAGGTAGCGGGCGGCGTCGGCGACGGTCGTGTTGGTCTTCCACACGCAGACCGTGCCCACCCCCACCCTGTGCATGGCCCCGTCCACCTCGTAGATCGAGACTGGCTGGCCGTCGGCGAAGCGCGCCAGCAGCAGGCGGTCCTGGGAGAACTCCGTCTCCGGCCCGTAGTCGGTGAGGTAGAGGTCCCGGGGCAGGACCACCCGGACCTCCGTGGTGACCTGCGGAAGCGCCCGCATGATGGTCGACGGGGCGAGCACCAGACCCTCAGGGCGGTCCAGATTCTTGATCCAGAAAGAGACGTCCTTGCGGGTCTCCGGCATCCGCCAGGTCGGCTTCGTCTGCACGAGGTCGCCAGCCCACATCGGCTTGCCCTGAGTGTAGAAGGCGAAGACCAGGACGACGGGCAGCGCGAAGGCGAGGACCCGGTTCACCCGGGCGAGACCGGGTAGTCGGATCACCGCCAGGACACCGACGAGAGCCGGCACCGGCAGGATCCACGGAACCCGCCAGAACACCGCCGTCAGGCCGCTCACGTCACCGCCGAGCTTCAACAGGCCGGGAACCATCAGGGTCGTCACGGCCAGCGCCGCGCCAGCGGCGAGCTGCTGCGGAACCCCACGACGGAGCAGCAGGGGTGACCACCACACCGCGAGCCCACCGATGACGCCGAGCACGCCGAGCCACAGCGTCAGCTCGTAGATGGTCCGCAGGGGCAGCAGCGGGGAGTACGTCGCGGCGGCCTCCTCGACCCCACCGCGCAGGACCTGGACGAGCACGCCGGACAGCAGCGGGTAGAGCGAGGCGGCCGCGAAGCACAGGACGGCGTCCCGGACGCGCCGAGTGGCGAGCAGCGCCACGCCGGCCGCCGCCGCGAGCAGGGGCAGCAGGAAGACGGCGGTGGTGGTGTATCCGACGCTGGCTACCGACAGCAGCGCGAGCAGGACGAGAGCGCGGCGGGAACGGTGCTCCAGGTAGTCGGTGAGATACACCCACGCGAGCGGGATCAGGGCGTGGACGAAGACGCTCTTGCCCTGGGTCAGTCGGGGCAGGTGGTAGGTGTTCAGGGCATCGGCGTAGTAGGCGACGAGAAGGATGTAGGACACCGCCACGCCGAACACGACAAGCGGCCGCCGCGGCGCCCACCGCTGCACGAGGCGCCACAGCGCGAGGACCGCGAAGACGGCCAGCACCGGCAACAGGAGATACCACGTCGCCGACGCGGCGTGCACGTGCAGGACCCGGGCCAGCGCCCCGATGAACACCTCGAAGGACGGCAGTGGCGGATTCGCCGAGCCGCCGGGCAGAACGCCCTCGGTGAACAGGAAGTCCCGGAACGGGATCTCGTCGCGCTCGGCGACCCAGACGGACTTGCCGACGTAGAAGACATCGTCGAGCGACACCCGGCCGATGAGGGTGGCGAAGTACGCGGCGGCCAGCGAGACGGTGAGGACCACGTACGCCTGCGCCGGCGTGGTCCGGGCCTCCCGGACGGCGGACGCGGCGCCCGTGGCGGCCGTGCCCGCGCCGCCGGACAGGGCCAGCCAGGCCGAGACGACCGAGACCAGGCCGAGCACGGCCGCCAACCACCAGCTCAGCGTGCCGGTGCCGACGGCGGCGAACAGCGCCGCGGCGACCGCGGTGCCGACCGGCAGGACGTAGCGACGCAGCAGGGAGGACCGGTCGACGACGGTCACCTCGGCCGGCGCGGCCACCGTCTCGTCGTCGCGCGACACGACCGCGTCCCGCCGCCGGAACCTCCAGGCCACGTACGCGGCGACCGGCAGCAACACGAGCCAGGCGACGAAGACGATCGAGGGACGCAGGTTGAGACCGAGGTTGAGGTGGTAGAGCAGCGTCCAGATGGCGAAGCCGACCACCGCAGCGTCGGTGAACACGACGGGCGTGGCGGCCACTGCGGCGTTGAGCCGGCCGATCAGGCCGTGACCCCGTCCGGGCCGGCTGGGGCCGCCCACCCGGGCACCCGTACCGGGGAGGGTCTTCTGGTCGGCTGGCGCTGGCGCCACAACAGCGTCTTCGACTTTCGTCACGGGGCGTCCTTGTCGTCCGGCGGCGGATGTGAGGGCGAAAAACGGATGCCGGCTCGGTGACGGCCGGGTGTCAAGGGGGCAGCCTAGCGGAGGCGAGCGGCCCGCCAGGTCCCCGCTGCGGGTGGTGTCGCGGGCCCGGTCAGCCGGAGACCGGGGTCGCCCGCGGCAGCGGTACGACGCCGGTCGCGCCGAGTCCGACGGCCACCGATTCGACCAGGTTGTCCAGGTAGCTGTCGGTGAGCGGCAGCCGGGCGATGGCGAGTCGCCAGTAGAGCGGACCGACGATGAGGTCGACGGCGGCGTCCGGGTCGATGTCGGCGGGTAGCTCGCCGCGCTGCACGGCACGGGTGACCAGCCGACCGCCGATCTCCTGCTGACGGGCGCGCAGCACCTCCCGCAGGGTCTCGTCGATGGCCGGGGTGCGGGCGGCCTCGGCCAGCAGGTCGGGGATGATCTGCGACGCCAAGGGGTGGCGCAGCGCGTGCGCCACGGCCTGGAACAGCAGCGTGAGGTCGCCGCGCAGGGTGCCGGTGTCCAGCACCGGCAGCTTGCCGTGTGCCGCGGCGGCGACGATCTCCACCACCAGGTCGAGCTTCGAACTCCACCGCCGGTAGACCGCCGTCTTGCTGACACCGGCCCGTCGGGCCACCGCCTCGATGGAGAGCCGGCCGTAGCCGACCGCGGCGAGCTCCTGCATGAGCGCGCGCCGGATGGCCGTGGTGATCTCGTCGCGCAGCACCGCCGCGCCGGCCGGTACGCGCCTCTTCTCGGTCGTCACCAAGGACTCTTCTCGCAGGTCACGCCCGCTAGAGTAGCGCAACGACGGTACGGTTGCGTCCCGACGTGTTTCGGACTACTGTCCACGCAGCGACGAGGCGGCGTCCCGCGCACACTTCCCACTAGGATTCCATCGTCGCGAGCAACCCGTCTGCACGAAAGATCGGAGCGCCATTTCCATGGCCACCACCGCGCTGGTCGACCCCGACACGGGCCTGACCCAGGCGCAGCTGGCCGCTCGGCACGGGCTACGGGTCGCCGGTGAGCGACCCACCCTCGCCGAGTACAGCCGCCGACTCTGGGCCTACCGGCACTTCATCGCCGCGTACGCCAACGCCAAGCTGGTCGCCTCGTACAGCAACGCCAAGCTGGGCCAGCTCTGGCAGGTGCTCACCCCGCTGACCAACGCCGCGGTCTACTACCTGATCTTCGGGGTGGTGCTGGCACAGAACAGCATCCCGAACTTCATCGCGTACCTGACGACGGGGTTGTTCATCTTCAACTTCACCCAGAGCGCGGTCCTGGCCGGCACCCAGTCGATCAGCAGCAACCTCGGGCTGATCCGGGCGCTGCACTTCCCCCGGGCCAGCCTGCCGCTGTCCACCACCGTGACCCAGTTCCAGCAACTGCTGGCCTCGATGGTCGTGCTGGTCGGCATCGTGCTGGTCACCGGCGAGCCGATCACCTGGGACTGGCTGCTGCTGGCGCCGGCCCTGCTGTTGCAGGCGGTCTTCAACGCCGGCGTGGTGCTGCTGGTCGCCCGGCTGGGCTCCAAGGCCAGCGACCTCAAGCAGGTCATGCCGTTCGTCATGCGCACCTGGATGTACGGCTCCGGCGTCCTCTACAGCGTCAGCCTCTTCGAGCGGCTGCCCGGCTGGGCGACGACGGTGGTCCAGTTCAACCCGCTGCTGGTCTACATCGAGTTGGCCCGGTACGCGCTGCTCGAGCAGGCGCCACTGCTCAACGAGTCGCTGGCCCAGCTCTGGCTGGTCGCCGCCGGATGGGCGCTGGTGGCCGGCATCGGCGGCTACATCTACTTCTGGCGCGGCGAACAGGAGTACGGCCGTGGTTGATTCCCTGCCGGCCGCCGACGAGGCGACCGTCTCCCTGCCCGTGCTGACGTCGGAGCGGATCCCCACCGTGGTGGTGGACGACGCGCACATCATCTACCGGGTCCACCAGGGCGCGACAGGTGGCACCACCCCGGTTGCCGCGCTGCGGCGGCTGGTCAAGCGCACCAACGCGCCGAACGTGCGGGAGGTGCACGCGGTCAAGGGCGTGTCGTTCACCGCGTACCGGGGCGAGGCGATCGGGCTGATCGGCAGCAACGGCTCCGGTAAGTCCACGATCCTGCGGGCCATCGCCGGCCTGCTGCCGGTCAACCGGGGCGCGATCCACACCCAGGGGCAGCCGTCGCTGCTCGGTGTGAACGCGGCGCTGCTCAACGACCTCTCCGGTGAGCGCAACGTCGTCCTGGGGTGCCTGGCGATGGGCATGCACCCCGACGAGGTCGCCAAGCAGGCCGCGGGGATCATCGACTTCTCCGGCATCAACGAGCGGGGTGACTTCGCCAGCCTTCCGATGCGCACGTACTCGTCGGGCATGGCGGCCCGGCTGCGGTTCTCCATCGCCGCCGCCAAGAGGCACGACGTGCTGCTGATCGACGAGGCGCTCGCCACCGGCGACAAGGGCTTCCGCAAGCGCAGTGAGCAGCGCGTGCGCGAGCTGCGCGAGGGCGCCGGCACGGTGTTCCTGGTCAGCCACCAGCTCTCGTCCGTACGCGACACCTGCGAACGGACGATCTGGCTGGAATCGGGCGTCCTCCGGATGGACGGCCCCACCGACGAGGTCATCCGCGCATACGAGGCGTACGCGAACAGCAAGTAGAGTGCCGGCCAACCCCCGGCATCGACACGGCAACCAGGACCGCGTCGCCCGCGTTGGGGCGGCGCGGTCCGCGCGTTAAGGTTCATTCCGTCGCCGCTCGGGCGGAACTTTCCGTTAAGGCAACCCTGAGAGTGAGGATCCGGCAATGACGCAGGACCAGACCACTGGCCCGGACGCCGCAACGGAGACCCCCGCACCGTGGCGGCCCTCGCGGACAGTGGCCGTGGTGCTGGCCGGCGGCACCGGAACCCGGCTGGGTCTCGGCATCCCCAAGCAGCTTCTCAAGATCGCCGGTAAGCCGATCATCGAGCACACGCTGGCGGTCTTCGAGGCCGCTCCGGAGATCGACGAGATCATCGTGCTGATGGCCACCGGTCACGTCGAGGATGCCCAGCGGATCGTCGAGAAGGCCGGCCTGCGCAAGGTCACCAAGGTGATCGAGGGCGGCGACACCCGCAACGCGACCACCCGGATCGCGCTCGACGCCGTCGGCCCGGCCGACTGCAACATCCTCTTCCACGACGCCGTCCGTCCGCTGCTCAGCGGCCGGATCGTCCGCGAGTGCGTGAACGCGCTGTGGACGTACGACGCCGTCGACGTCGCCATCCCCTCCGCCGACACGATCATCCAGGTGGACGAGAACGACTGCATCACCGACATTCCGGTGCGCTCCCGGCTGCGCCGGGGACAGACCCCGCAGGCGTTCCGGTCCCCCACGATCCGTGAGGCGTACCGGATCGCCGAGAACGACCCCGACTTCGCCGCCACCGACGACTGCGGCGTGGTGCTGCGGTACCTGCCGGGCACGCCGATCAAGGTGATCGACGGCTCGGACGAGAACATCAAGGTCACCCACCCGGTCGACGTGCACCTGGCGGACAAGCTGTTCCAGCTCGCGGCGGCACAGGCGCCCCGGCTCACCGACCACCGCAGCTACAGCGAGGAGCTGACCGGCCGGACGATCGTGGTGTTCGGCGGCAGCTACGGGATCGGCCACGAGCTGACCGAGCTGGCGCGCCGCTACGGCGCGCAGGTGTTCCCGTTCAGCCGCTCCACCACCGGCACGCACGTCGAGCGCACCGAGGACGTCGAGGCCGCGCTGACGACCGCCTTCGAGGCCACCGGCCGCATCGACCACGTGGTGGTCACCGCCGGGATCCTGGAGAAGGGCGCCCTGGCCGAGATGGACGAGGACACCATGGACCGGGTGTTGCAGGTCAACTTCGTCGGTCCGGTGACCATCGCCCGGCAGGCCCTTCCGTACCTGCAACAGACCAAGGGCCAGCTCCTGCTCTACACCTCCAGCTCGTACACCCGGGGTCGGGCCCGCTACGCCCTCTACTCGTCCACCAAGGCCGCCCTGGTCAACCTGACGCAGGCGCTCGCCGACGAGTGGGCCGACGTCGGCGTGCGGGTCAACTGCATCAACCCGGAGCGGACCGCCACCCCCATGCGTACGCGGGCGTTCGGCGAGGAGCCCGAGCACACCCTGCTGGCCGCGGAGGCCGTCGCCCAGTCTTCGCTGGACGTGTTGATCTCCGACCTGACCGGTCAGGTCATCGACGTACGCCGGGCACCCGGTGACGGGCCGTCCGTGCCGGCGCAGTCCGGCCCGGACCGGTCCGAGACGCCGGCCGCAGCGTCCGCCAACTGACGCCGACGGCACCGCGACACCGACGGCGGCGAACGGAGCGACATGCGTGGTGACCTGGTCCGCAAGCTGGCCGCCCGGTGCCTGAGCACCGGGCTCGCCGTGCTGGCCTTCGTCGTGCTGGCCCTCACCGGCCTCACCGGGTGGGGCCTCGCGCTGGCCGTCGCCGCGCTGGCGGCGGCGGCCGTCGAGCAGCGGGTCCGGCCCGGCGCGGACCTGGTCGCCGAGACCGCGCTGATCGCCGCGGCGGTCCTCGTCGGCTACGCCCGTCGGCTCGACGACGGGTTCGATCCGGCGCTGGCCGCCACGGCCCTGGTCCTGCTGGGGCTGGTGCTGCTGGTGGGGCCGTTGCGCACCGCGGGCAACCTGGAGATCCGGGCGGCGAACCTGCCGGTACGCGCCTGGACTCCGCTGATCGCCGACCGACTCGGCGTCGCCCTGCTGGGGCTGCTCGCGGTCGTGGCGGTCGTCGCCACGCTGACCCTGCCGGCCGCCGTGGCGCTCGCCGCGAGCCTGCTGGTGGCCGCCGGCGCCGGGGCGGTCGCGCTGGACCTGGCCCGGCGGCGGTTCCGTCCCGCCGCCGGTGGTGGACAGGTGGCCCGCGCGCTACGCCGACACGAGCCGGAGTTCCTGCTCTACTTCTCCGCGCCACCCGGTTCGGAATACCAGGTCACCATGTGGCTGCCGTACCTGGAACGGATCGGCCGGCCCTTCCTGGTGTTGGTCCGCGAGCCGGAGTTCCTCGCGCCGATCGCTGCGGCCACCCACGCGCCGGTGGTCTACTGTCCCACCCTGCGGGCGATGGACGAGGCGCTGGTGCCGAGCCTGCGGGTGGCCTTCTACGTCAACCACGGGGCGAAGAACAGCCACTGCATCCGGTTCACCCAGCTCACCCATGTGCAACTGCACCACGGCGACAGCGACAAGGCGCCCAGCGCCAACCCGGTGTCGGGGATCTTCGACCGGATCTTCGTGGCCGGTCCGGCGGCGATCGACCGGTACGCCCGCGCCGGGGTGCAGATCCCGGCGGAGAAGTTCGTGGTGGTGGGCCGTCCCCAGGTCGAGTCGATCGAGGTACGCCAGGAGCCGGTGCGGGGTCTCGCCCACCCGACGGTGCTCTACACCCCGACCTGGACCGGGCACCACGCCAACGCCGACTACTGCTCGCTGCCGGTGGCCGAGGAACTGCTGCGGCGGTTGCTGAAGCGCGGCGCGACGGTGATCCTGCGGGCACACCCGTACACCACGCAGAACCCCGCATCGGCCCGCCACCTGGGCCGGCTCACCGAACTGCTGGCCGCCGACCGCGCCCGCACCGGCCGTCAGCACGTGTTCGGCGCGGCGGCCCGGGAGCTGAGCCTGACCGAGTGCGTCAACCGCTCGGACGCCCTGGTCTCCGACGTCTCCGGGGTGATCTCGGACTACCTCTACTCGGGCAAGCCGTACGCGGTCACCGACATGGGCGACGAGGGTGACCGGTTCGCCGAGCGCTTTCCACTGGCCGGGTCCGGCTACGTGCTACGCCGCGACATGTCCAACGTGGACGGCGTGCTCACGGCCCTGCTGGACACCGACCCACTGGCCGACGCGCGCTGGGCCACCCGCCGCCGCTACCTGGGTGACTTCCCCGCCGAGTCGTACGCCGAGGGGTTCCTGGCCGCCGCCCGCCGCGAGCTGACGTCGGCGCGGGAGCTGCCCACGCCCGCACCCGCTTAGCGGTACGGCTCCAGCAGCTCCAGCACGGCCGCCGGATCTTCCAGGTGGGCGTTGTGCCCGAGGCCGGGCAGCGTGACGACCGGCACGCCGTACTCCTTGAGCTGCGCGTCGGTGACCATCGGATCGTGCTCCCCGCGCGCCAGCACCACCGGCACGTCGGTGGCGGCCAACAGTGCGGCCAGGTCGGGCTCGCCGACGGCGAACGCGGTCATGTCCATCGCGAGCCGCCAGCGGCCGTCGACCTGACGCAGGCCGGCGTCCACCATCGGGTGGTCCGGTGCGACGAGGCCGGCGAGACCGGCAACCCGCAGGTAGCGGCGGGCGGCTTCGGTGCGGGTGGCGTACCAGCCCACCGGACGGGCCGCCAACTCCGCCGCACGGGTCAGCTCGGTGGGAGTCCAGACCGCTCTGATGCCCAACCCCACCACCGCGTCCACCGGCAGCCCGGCGGCGCGGGCCGCCAGCGCCAGGCCGACCACACCACCGAGCGAGTGTCCGAGCACGACGATGCGGTCGTCGGAGGTCAGGCCCTGCGCGACCCGCTGGGCGAAACCCTCGAAGGAGTACGACGACAGCGGCGCCGACCAGCCATGGCCGGCGAGGTCGGGCGCCAACCACCGCCCGGGCCAGTGCTGTTTCAGTAGTGGCGCCCAGGGCAGCCACACGTCACCCGTCGCCCCCATGCCGTGCAGCAGCAACAGGATCGGCTCACGGCCGACTTGACCACCCGGTTCTTCCGCCACGGCCGCAGTCTCCCACGGTTCGCCGCCCGGTACGAGAGCCGTCCAGCGGCGGTCCGGCCCGGCAACGCAGACGCCGCGGGCGCCGGTCCCTCGTGGGGACGCGGCACCCGCGGCGTCGTGGGGTGTCACGCCTGGATCAGGCGGAGTAGCCCCGGCTGGCGATCCAGTTGGCCAGGTCGATCGTGGTGATCCAGTACGCCGGGTCGGCCGGGTTCGCCGAGTCGGCGATCCGCACGGTCCGGCCGTTGTCCTTGTAGCCCACGACGGCGATGTAGTGCCCACCGCCGTAGGAGTGCCAGCCGCCGTCGCTGTCGGTGGCATCGCCGACGACGTTGGCCACCACGCCCCGGCCGTCGGTGATGGCCTTGACGACGTCGGCCGCAAGGCGGTCGATCTGGGCTGGGCTGGGCGCGCCCTCGAACATGCGGGTGCGGTACGGGGAGCCCTTCACCTCGGCGTTGAGCACCCGGGTGGTGTCCTCGGCCGAGTTGGTGCCCATCTCGGTGGTGCCCAGCTCGGCGCCCAGCTCCTCCTGCGTACGGTCGATGCCGCTGGCGCTCAGGGCGTTGCGGGTGGCCGCCGGGCCGCAGTTGTAGTACGTGTTCTGCGCCTCGTAGTCGTAGTCGAGCACCTTGGTCGCGGGCGGCTTCGGCGGCGTCGGCTTACGGGTGAGGTCCGGGTTGCTCGTGGCCTTCGCGGCGGGCGACGCGGCACTGGTGGCCGGGGCGGCGGAGCTCGGCGCGGCGCTCGCCGACGGGGCCGCGGACCGGACCTCGCCACGGGAGGCGACGGTCTCACTGCGCATCTCGGCGACCGCGGTCGGGGTGCGCTGGCCGGCGGGGGCGTCGGCGGCGCCGGCGACCAGGGCGCCGGTGGTGGTGGCGATCGCGAGGGCCGCGGCGGAGGCGGCGACGATCTGGTACGGGCGCTCGATCGCGAGACGACGGAGCTGACGCTTCAGGGTGTGCTTCACGAGGTCCTCCACGGTTCGGGGGGGTGAGCGGCACACCGGGCTCGACCGGTATCCGGGCAGGCGCCAGCGCGCGGGGCCGTGGCCCGCGGATGGTGGACCGCTCAGGGGAACGCCCGGCACGGCCGGGCGGGAAAGGCGGTGACCCGGGGGGTCAGCTCACCGTCACGAGGCGGATGAGCGGGGACACCGCGACGCCGTGGAGGCGGGGAAACAACGAAGGGGTCGAGGAGTGCTGCACGAGGATGAAACTCCTTCCGTCACCGCCTACCGGGTTAGCTGACGGATTCGGGCGGGAAGATCGCCCTACCGCGGGCCGTGGCTCGCGGATTCACCCCGGACTTACTGTGGGTCCCCGGTTCGTTGATCACGATTGAGCGGGTCGGCACGGCGTCGCCTCCTGCGATCGGTTACCGCACCGGACGGGACGACAGTACTGGCCGATGCGCACTCTGCCAAGCCGCTCCCACCTGCGTAAACATCGATTGGCCCGGCAATTTCTGCGCGTTTTACCGATGACGTGACTCGATGGGACAACCGGTTCCGGCGGCACCTGTGGGCGACAACCGGACAGGCCGCGACAACGCCGCCGCAATCGCGGGAACAATGGCCCCCGATGATGCCGGTCGCCCGATTTTGATTGCCGGTGACCCGCCTCACATAACGGATCGGGCTCAACCGGCCCGGGCCGGACGCCAGCGTGCCACGACGGCCGTACGCGACGCCCGCGTGGCCGTGCGCCGTGAGAGCGCCGGGCTCGGCCGCAACCGCACCGCCGCCGCGTACGCCTCCTCGGCGAGGGTGCGCGCCGACTCGGCCGCCAGCTCCGTGTCCCGCCAGGCCGACCGCTCCCGCTCCACGGCCGCCCGGTGGTCGGCCAGCCTCGCGTGACGGACCGCCCGGATGAGCAGCACCTCCTGCTCGACCGGGTGCCGACGGGGGTCCCAGCCGCGCCGGTGCCCGAACACGTCACCGAGCTGAGCCATGGTCAGCTCCCCGCGCCAGTGGGCAGCCATCGCGGCACGGTGCAGATAGCGCTCCCGGGCCGCGTACTCGCCGGGGGTGCGCGGGGGGTGCGCGGAGTCGGCAACGCCCCGGCATGAGCACGTAAGCGATGGGATGCCGCACGGCGAGGGTGCGGGCGGTGTGTCGTCAGGTGCGGTGGCGGGCGCTCGGCCCGGCGGCGCTGCCCGAGGTGGACCCGGTGGCCGGTGTGGCTCGGCACTCGGCGCTCGCCGGATGGCGTGTGCCCGGTGTGTGACCCGTTAGGCCGGCGGCGCTCGGGGAGCCCGGCTGGTCGAGCCGGCGGCTCCGAGCAACCGCTCCGAGCCCATGGGTGCCGGGGTCACGGCCGTCGGCGGGCCACGCAGGACGCCCGGAGCACCGTGCAGCGCGGGCTGCGCGTCGACGGACCGCGCCGAGGGCGAGAGAGAGCACGGCGAGGCTGGTCAGCACCCGGGCCGCCCAGCGCGCCACCCACCACAGGGGACAGGTGCTCAATCGTTGATGTAGTGGCCTCGGTCGACAGACGACACCACTACAACCAGGATCGAGCGGGATCTTGCGCGGCACCATTGACTGCGCCGCCGCCCGCCGCACGGCCGCCGATCTCGGCACCGCCGGCCGTACCGTCCCCGGCATCACCAGCCTTGACCTCGGAGGCGCGCTGATGGGGGACGAGCGGCGCTCGGGCCGGGCGACGCGGCGCGAGCCGGCGCATCATCGGCGTCTCGACGTAGCGGTGCAACAACCCGGCGAGCATTAGGTTCACGAGCAGGAACCCGAGCACCACCGCAGGGCCCTGCCAGCCCTCGAAACCGGTCCCCCAGTCACCGCTGAGCCGCAGCACGCTGGTCATCACCAGCACGTGCACCAGGTAGAAGGCGAAGGAGACCTCGCCGAGCCAGACCAGCGGGCGCGAGCGCCACGGTGAGGGCTGGTCCCGCACGTCGGCGTCGGCGGCGGCGGCGATCACCAACAGGTACGCGACGGCGAGCAGGGTCGTCCACAACTCGGCGCGGATCCACTGCCCGGCAGCCACCCAGGTGCCCACGAAGATCGCGGTGGCGGCCGTCAGTCCCGGTCCGCGCCACAGACCCCGGAGCATCAGCTCGGCAGCCACCGCGCCCAGCCAGAACTCCAGGGACCGCACCGGCGGGAAGATCTGGGTGAACCACCAGCGGCTCGCCTCGGGCACCAGGTGCTGCGCCGGCCAGAGCGCGAGGATCAGCAGCGGCAGCGCGACGACAAGCGTCCAGAGCACCGCGGGTCGCGCCCGGCGCAGCAGGGGCAGCGCCAGCGGAAGACAGAGATAGAAGAAGAACTCGCAGGACAGCGACCAGCTCACCGTGTTGACGCTGTAGAACCAGCCCAGCCGGGGGTCCCAGGCCTGCAACAGCAGCAGGTTCTCCACGGCGACGGCCGGCAGGACGGGATCGGCGAACCACCAGGCGGCCAGCAGCGCGACGGCCCACAGCACCAGGTGGTTCGGGTAGATCTTCGCGACGCGGCGACGCCAGAAGGTCAGCCGCGAGTCGCCCGGGCGGGCCGACCAGACCAGCACGAAGCCGCTGAGGATGAAGAAGAACTGCACACCCGACAGGCCGAGGGTGAAGAGGGCGTCGACGACGGCCTTGTAGTCCGGCTCGGCGATGATCCGCATCGTCCCGGCGTGGAACCCGAAGACCAGCAGAGCGGCGATCCACCGCAGCCCGGTCAGTGAGGGCAACCGGGCGGGGGCGGGCGGCGCGGCCGGCGCGTCGGCGGTGCTCGTCATGCCGGCGTCCCGACGCTCCGCAGGGTCACCAGCACGTACGTCTCCTCCTCGGCCCGCGGCGTCGGACGACGCGACGGCGACGCCCGCGACGGCCCGGCAGGACCGCACCGAGGCACCCTACCGGGTCACTCCCGGGTGAACCGGGCGGCCGTTGTTAACCTTCCGCTTCGCGGGTGTTCAGGGAGTCCACCATCCTCGGCCACGTGTGGTTCCGGGGCTGGCCATCCACGTCGTCAAAGGTGGCGACGTGGTCAATGAGCCGACGCACGCGCCGCTGCTGAGCATCGTCGTGCCTGTCTACGGCGTCGAGGCGTACCTGTACCAGTGCCTCGAGTCGATTCGGGCGGACATCCCAGCGGGCGAGTCGGAGGCGGTCGAGCTGATCGCCGTGGACGACGCCTCCCCGGACGGCTGCGGCGCGATGCTGCGGTCCTACGCCGCCGGGCGCGACACCGTCCGCGTCGTACACCTGGAAAAGAACGTTGGTCTGGGCCTGGCCCGCAACGCGGGCCTCGACGTGGCCACCGGCGAGTACGTCTGGTTCGTCGACAGCGACGACTGGTTGCCCCCGGGCACGATCGCGGCGGTGCTGGACCGGCTGCGCGAACACCAGCCCGACGTGCTGATGCTGGACCACCTGCGGGTGCACGAGGACGGCCGGCGGAAGGTCGACGCGAGCAGCCACCTGCTGCGCGGGGTGCCGGGCGTGGCCCGCCTGGCCGACCAGCCGCAACTGCTGCGGGTGCAGCACACCGCGTGGAACAAGGTGGTACGCCGGGCCTTCCTCGACGAGCTGGAGCTGCGCTTCTTCCCCGGCTGGTACGAGGACATCCCCTTCAGCCACCCGCTGCTGATCGGCGCGGAGAAGATCTCGGTGCTGGACCGGGTCTGCTACCTGTACCGGCAGGGCCGCCAGGGCGCGATCACCTCCACCCGCAGCGGCCGGCACTTCGACGCGTTCGGCCAGTACGAGCGGCTGATGGAGTGGGTCGCCCGCCGGCACCCGGTCGAGGGCCTGCGGGCCGAGCTGTTCCAACTGATGATCAGCCACTACCTGGTGGTGGTCGGCAACGACGACCGGCTGCACCCGCACCTGCGGCGCGCCTTCTTCCACCGGGTGACCGAGCACTACCGCCGATACCTGCCCACCGGGGGCTATCCGATGCCGTCGGGCGTCACCGGGCTGAAGCACCGCCTGGTCGGGCGCGGTGACTGGCTGACGTACTCGGCGCTGCGGCAGGCGCATCGGGTCACGGGTCGGTGGCGCCGGCCCAGCCCGGCCGGTGGCGCCGACTCGTCGACGGCCGACGACCCCTCCCGACCGGCGGCGTCGGTGAGCAGGCCGGAGGCCGGGCACACCGCCGGCCTGCCGGGACGGTCGGACGCGCTGGCCGGCGGCCGCCTGCCGTGACCCGTCGGGGCGCACCGGCACGCCGCGAGCCGGCACCGGAGCATTTCAGGTCGTCTGCCCGTCGGGTGGACGACGACAGCACCACCGCACCCCGGTGCGGGCGTAGGGAACAGAGGTCGGGATGACGGCGACAATCAAGATCGGACCGCACGCGGTCGGTGCCGGGGAGCGACCCTTCGTGGTCGCCGAGATGTCCGGTAACCACAACGGTGACCTGGACCGGGCGCTGGCCATCGTGGACGCGGTCGCCGAGAGCGGTGCACACGCGCTCAAGCTGCAGACGTACCGGCCGGACACGATCACGATCGACGTCGACACCCCGGCCTTTCGCATCTCCGGCGGGCACGAGCTGTGGGGCGGGGAGAACCTGTACCGCCTCTACGAGCGGGCGCACACCCCGTACGAGTGGCACGCCCCGATCTTCGCGCGGGCCCGCGAGCGCGGGCTGACGGTCTTCTCGTCACCGTTCGACGCGACCGCCGTGGAGCTGCTGGAGTCGCTGGACGCCCCGGCGTACAAGATCGCGTCGTCGGAGTTGGTGGACCTGCCGCTGATCCGGCTGGTGGCCAGCACCGGCAAGCCGATAGTGATCTCGACCGGGATGGCGACGGTGGCCGAGATCGACGCCGCCATACGGACCGCCCGCGACGGTGGCGCGGCGGGCATCGTCCTGCTGGCCTGTACCGCGTCCTATCCGGCGCCGCCCGCCGACAGCAACCTGCGCCGGCTGCCGGTGCTGGCTGGCGCCTTCGACGTGCCGGTCGGGCTGTCCGACCACACGCCCGGCATCGGCGTGGCGGTCGCCTCGGTGGCGCTGGGTGCCTGCTTCATCGAGAAGCACGTGACCCTCGACCGAGCCGACGGCGGCGTGGACTCGGACTTCTCGCTGAACCCGGCGGAGTTGACGGCGCTGGTCGACGAGTCGGGCCGGGCGTACGCGGCGCTGGGCGGCACCGCGATCGGCCCGACGCCGGTCGAGCGGGAGGGGCTGCGGTTCCGTCGTTCGCTGTTCGTGGTCGAGGACGTCCGGGCCGGCGAGACGGTGACGGCGCAGAACGTCCGGTCGATCCGGCCGGCTGGTGGACTGGCCCCGGTCGAGATCGACAACGTGCGGGGCCGCACCTTCACCAGCGACGTTCCGCGCGGCACCCCGCTGAGCTGGGATCTGATCTGACCGACCCGACCCAACCCGACCCAACCCGACCCAACCCGGCTCAGCTCACCCCCTGTGGCTGGGCTGGTCCGGAGCACGCCGTGCTGGTGGACGGCGATTGGGCTGAGCCGGGCTGGGGTTGAGCTGGCTGGGCTGATGCCGGACGGGGCTGGCCTGCGCCGCACATGACGAGCGGCCACGGGTCTCGCCCGGCACCACCCTGTTCGCGTCCTGTCGAGCTGCCCCGGATGTGGGGCATGGCGCGTGCCCCCGGCACTGCCCCACATCCGGGGCAGCTCCACAGGCACACACCGACACCTGCGGCGTCCACCGGCGCGCCCCGACAGCTCCGGCGCGCCCCAACTGTCAGGCGCGGTCGGTTGGTCCGGCGGACTGCCGGGGGGCGAAGCCGACGGTGACCACCAGGTCGGCGACGCGCAGGGTGCGCCAGAGGATGGCGCCGTCCGCCGGAGTGCCCAGCCCGTGCCGGCGCCACCATGTCGCGATCGGCACGTCGGCCAACTTGCAGCAGCACTCGGCCCGGGTCCACCGGGCCCAGAAGTCACCCGCGCCGAAGCGCCGGGCCAGCGCCGGGGGCACCGGGGCGTCGGCGCGCTCCGCGTCGATGGCGGCTCGCCAGCCAGGCACTGGCGGGCCGTACCAGCCGACGCAGCGTTTGTCGTCGAGATGGCTGCGGGTCGTCGCGTCGGCCAACTCGGCGGGCGTACCGATCCGTAGCTGCCGTTCGGCGCTGGCGAGCAGGCCCGGCACCGGGCGTGCCGACGGCGGCGCGGCCGGGCCGGCGTCGACCAGGCCGTGCGCCGCCGGCAGTACCGGCCGCAGGTCAGATGGAGGCGGCACCGTCCACCACGATGACCTGGCCGTTGATGTTGGTGTGCTCGCGCAGCAGCATCCGCACCACCGGTACGACCTCCTCCGGCTCCGTCAGGTGGCCGGTCGGGGTGCGGCGCACGATCTGGTCGAGCTGGGTCGGGCCGAGCACGGCGGACATCTCCGAGGCGAAGAAGCCGGGCGCGACCGCGTTGACGAGCATCCGGCCGCCGAGCTCGCGGGCGAGGGAGCGGGTGGCGGCGTCCATGCCGCCCTTGGTGGCCGAGTACGCGACCAGGCCCGGAAAACCACGCTGCGCGCAGATCGAGGTGACGTTGACGATCCGGCCCCGCAGCCCCTTGCCGAGCATCCGACGGATCACCAGCCGGGTCAGTTGCAGCGGCGCGGTCAGGTTGGTCTCGATGATCCGGGCGATGTCGTCGGTGGCGGTGTGCACGTGCAGGGAGTCCTGTCCGACGGCGGCGTTGTTGACGAGGCCGTCGATCGGGCCGAGACGCTGCTCCACCTCGCGGACGAAGCCCTGCGCGGCGCGCAGGTCGGTGACGTCGACCGAACCGACGTACACCCGGTCGGGGTACTCGGCGGCGAGCTTCTCCAACTCGGGGGTGACGGTACGGGCGAACGCGGCCACCCGTACGCCGGCGTCGAGAAGGCCGGTGACGATGGCCAGGCCGAGCCCCCGGGAACCGCCGGAGACGAGGACCACGGAGCTGGGTGGGACGAGCTGGGTGTCGGCGGGATCAGACATCGCTCTTCAGGGTCTCCTTGACGGGAATCTCGGTCAGCACACGGATCCGGCGGGGCACGGCGTGCTCGGGCAGCCGGTCGCCACACCAGCGGACCAGCGCGGCCTCGTCGGGCAGCGGGGCGTCCACATGCTCGGCGGGACCGCCGGTCCGGGCCAGGGCCGCGTCGACTGAACCGCCGGCGGGCGCGAGGACCACGTCGGCGACGACCATCCGGCCGAGCACCGGGGCGCGACGGCCGGTGACCCGCGCCCAGGCCACGCCGGGATGTTGGGTCAGCACGCTACGGACCACACCGGCGGAGACCTTGCTCCCGCCGACGTTGATCTCGTCAAAGTCCAGCCGTCCGGTGATCAGCACCCGCCCGTCGACCACCTGCACCCGGTCCCCGGTGCGGACCGGGCCCGACAACCCGACCCCGTGGTACGGAGAGGTGACGACCAGCTCGTCGTCGTGCACCGACAGAGTCGGCCGGCCCGGGGCCTGTCGGTCCAGCCACTCGACCGGGAACCCGGCCCGCCCGTCGTGCACCACGATGGACGCGCCCACCTCGGAGGACGCGTAGATCCAGGAAATCCGCGCGGTGGGAAAGACCTCGCGAAGCTGGTCCAGGATCGCCTGGTCCACGGGCTCACCACCGAGGGTGATCTGACGCAGCGGCACCCGGGCGAGCGCGGCGGCGTCCCGGTAGAGGGTGCGCCGCCAGAAGGTGGGCGTGCCGGACGCGGCGTCGACCCCGTGCGCGGCGGCGACCACCGGCCAGTCGTCCAGCTCGTCCGGGTCGACCACCACCAGGTGCTGACCGGGCTGGGTCAGCGACAGGGTCACGACCTGCCACCAGGCGTACGTGCCGGGAGCGTAGGGGCACAGCCAGGTCCGATCGGGCTGGTCCGCCCGCACGGTGGTCAACGTGTCGAGGGTGTGCCCGACGCGCTTGGGGCGGCCCGTCGAGCCGGACGTCAGCAGCCACAGCCGGCCGGGTTCGGCCGCGCGCGGTCGGGCGGGTGCGCCGGGGTGCGCGCCGTCGTCGTCGACGACCGTCACGGTGAACCCGGCGTCGTGCAGCTCCGCGCGCATCGTCGCGTCCACCCTAATCGCGGTGCTGAGCAGCAGCTCGATGCCGTGCACGGCGTGCTGCCGCGCGGTGGCGAGCGCGTGCCGGGCCGAGCGCACCAACACCGCGGCGGGGTTGGGCAGCTCCGGCGACGGCAACGTCCGCCAGGTCAGCGGGGCGCCGCCCACGACGAGCCGGTTGTCGACGCCGGCCGGTTCCGGGCCTGCGTCCGCCGGGCGGGGTGTCGCGACGGTCACTGCTGCTGGAGCTCGACGAGGAAGTCGAGGACGTCGCCGACGGTGGCGATGCGGCGCAGGCCGGGAGCATCGAAGTTGAGTTCCTCCCCCGTCTCGTCCTCGACCCGCAGGGCCAGCTCGGAGAAGTCCAGCGAGCGGAAGCCGACGTCCCGCAGCTGCGCCGCGTCGTCGGCGGGCAACTCCTTGTCCTGGTTCTTGAGCACCTGCGCCATGAGGTCGCGGATCTGCGCGCGACTCAATTCGTTCATGCGCCGGAGTCTACAACCCAACGAATGGATAACTGCTTTCCCGGTAGGCCCGGGTAAGGTGCCGGGACCGGATGTGAACAGACAGGAAAGCGGGAGCACGTGCTACGCGAAGCGACGGCGGACGACGTTCATCTGATGTTGTCCTGGCGTAATCAGGAAACCAACCGTCAGGTCAGCAAGAGCAGCCACGAAATCACCGCCGAGGAGCACGCCCGGTGGTGGTCGGCGGTGCGCGACGACCCGACGCGGCGCGTCCTGGTGTACGTCCACGACGGCCGGCCCTGCGGTGTCGTCACCTTCTTCGACCTGCGGCTGGACGGTCCGCGTACGGGCGCGTGGGGCTTCTACCTGGACGCGGACGGGCTGGCCGAGCGGGGCGCGACGCTGCCGGCCTGGCTCGGGGTCATGCGGGAGGCCGTGGAGTACGCCTTCGATGGACTGCACCTGGCGCGGCTCGACGGGGAGGTGCTGGCGCACAACACCGTCGTGCGGCAGATGAACCGGCGTTTCCGATTCGTCGAGGGCACGCCGCGACAGGAGCTTTCCGACGGTCGGGAAATTACCGTCATCCCGATTTCCATGGCCCGCGAGGAGTACGTATTCAGCTTGAGTTGATCGGCTGAGCGGGGCTGCGGTCTACTGTGGTGGCTGTGGCTGGCATGATCTTGGCTGTGCAGCCGGAACCGCAGCTTCCCTCGGTTGAGCAGCTTGTGGCGGTGGTGGCTGAGCTGCGGGCCGAGGTTGAGCGGTTGCGGGCCGAGGTTGAGCGGCTGCGGGTGGACAACGAGCAGTTGCGGGCGGACAACGCGCGGCTGGGGGGCGAGAATGCTGAGCTGCGGCGTCGGCTGGGGTTGAACTCGTCGAACTCCTCCAAACCTCCGTCGTCGGACGGGCTTGCCCGGCCGGGCCCGGTGTTGGGCAAGGGTAAGGGCAGTGGCCGGCGGCGGGGTA